>JAUSPW010000189.1 GCA_030652635.1 Pseudohongiella sp.
GATCAAAATTTGATCCCTCCGTCCCCTAATAGAGTCCCCTAATATACTGGAGTTAAAAAGTTGACATCTGTACAAAATTTGATCCCTCCGTCCCCTAAAGTGTCCCCTAAAGTGCTTGCCGCAGGATCGCTGGTGTTTGTGCTGCTGGTGTTGGTAACGCCGGGGCCGGTGATTGAGTGGCTGAAGACGATCATGGCGTTGCCGATCAGGCCGCCGTCGGAATCGGCGTTTCCGATGGACAAGGTGGTGCACTGCATGATGTTTGCGGTGAGTGGGTTTCTGGTGTGTCGGGCGTGGCTGCCGACCCGTGGAGCGATGCTTATCATCGCCATGCTGCTGGCCTTTGCGGCACTGACGGAAGTTATGCAGATGGTGGTGCCGGGGCGCAGTGGCAGCGTGATGGATTGGCTGGCCGATGGCGTGGGTGTTTTATTGGGTTTCTGGTGGGCTCAGCGCCTGGCACAAAAAGCCTGAGACAAAAAAAAGCCCGGCTTGTGAAAGCCGAGCTTTGAAGTTACTACTATCAAGGGAGAGATAAATGAAACAAAACCCACATTTTGTCTGCAATCTACCTACAACCATTCTGACTGACTAATTCTCACTAAGTTCCGAACTGGTTCATATTTTTTTTTTTTGGGGACGTTGTAGATGATCGGGGACGGAGGCATACGCCTCCGTCCCCTGCCAGACTACAACGCCACCACCTTCAAACCAAGCCGCGCGGCAATGTCTGCGCTACCGGGGTTGGAGACGACGCCGATGCTGGCCAATTCAGGCTTCAGGTACTGCCGTGCCACGCGTTTGAGGTCGGCAAGCGTGACGGCGAGCACGGCGCGGCGGAACTCCATGCGTGATTCGCGGGTGCGGCCGAACAGTTCATTAAAGTAGTCCTGTTTGGCGGCGCCGGCCGGGGAGGTGGATCGATCCATGCCGCTGATCACGCCCAGAATGGCTTCTTCGACCAGCCGGTCGGCATGATCCTGATTCAGTACAAAGTCCACCGAGGCGTCAAAGTCAGCCAGTGTTTCTGCCAGACGTGGGTCACGGTAGGAATAGAAGCGGAATGACGCTGAACCGGAATCTTGATCTGCACCGGCACCGTAGGCGCCGCCTTGTTCGCGGATGGCGCGGTGCAGGTAAGCGTTTCTTAAAAAGCCCGCCAGTACCGTCAAGACGGGATGATCGGCATGGCCGCCCGGCACGGTTGGATAAGCTTTTGCACAGAAATGAACCTGTGAATTGGTAGTCCACAGCTCGCGAACGGGTTCCCGCACGGCCGGCAATTCCACCTGGCTAAAACCAGTGTTGACAGCAGGCGCAGCTGCCCACGCTGAGGTCAGACCCTGCACCAGTTCATCGCGATGCGCGGTTTCACCCACCAGCAGGAAACGTCGCGGCGCTGTCATCACAGCCTCGTGGATACGCTTGAACTTGCCCATCAACGCAGCCAGTTGTTTTTTGTCACTGATATCTTTGGTCAGTTGTTTCACCGTCTGAATGCCCGCCAGCCCGGTAAAACGATGGCTGAGCTGCGAAGTGGGACTCATGCCGCTGGCCGCTAACGCAATCGCCAAGGAATGCCCGCGACCTGTCACGCTGCTGAGTTGCCGAGAATTGATCTGCTCCAGCAATTCTTTGACGCGCTTGTTTTCGTCAAAACGTACATTAAAAAACGTCTCATACAGCAACTCGGTTTGCGCCGCATGATTGGCCACCAAGGCTTTGGAAGACAGCACCAGAATGGCTTTGCTATTTTGTTCGTTGTGCAGCTCGCTGCGGATGTTGGCATAACAGTTCAGCCCGCCACTCACGCTGGATTGCCAGACTGCAACATCCGCATAACCGCGTTTACCCACACCAAGCTCGGTATAACAGCTGGTGTACAGCGGCAATACCGCCATCAATTCCGGCTCCAGCGCGGGCAGATCCACAATCACCTGCTGATACACCAGTCCGTTTGTACCTTGTGCATACCAGCTCAGCGGGGCATCCGGCTGGCCTGGCTGCGGTGCAGTCAAAGTCTCCGAGGCAATAATCGGCAGTTCAGCTGGTACATCATCAAGTCCTACTTTGGGCAGCACATCCGGATCATCTTCCTGCGCCTGACGTTCGGCCAGACGCTTGTTGAGCTCCACAATTTGCAGTTTCTGCTGCTCGGACATTGACGCTTTGATGGCGGCCAGACGTGCTTTTTCAGCCTGTGCTTCGCGCTCGGGCATGCCGGTGTCCGGCGTCATCGTCAAGGTGACCCGGTGCATGTTGGCTTGCAGCAGTTCACGGATCAGGCCGGGGATAAAGTCGGGATTTTTGATATCTTCGTGCAGCTTTTTGAGCGCCGGTTCAATATCCAACAGCTCGATGGGATCACCACGATGCTCGGCAGTCGACATACCCGCCATCATCAATTGCAGACCGTAAGGGTAACTGTCGCCGGAGATTTCACGCTGATGCAGTTCAAGTTGATGCAAGGCGGCTTCGACCTGTTCCTGATCAACACCTTCATCGGCGATACGCTGCAGTGTCTCCAGAATCAGTTTTTCAACTTTTAGTGTGGCGTCTTCGGCACAACCTTCCAGGCCACAAATAAAACTCATCTCACGGTTGCTGTCTTCAAGGCCACACAGCGGGGAGGGCGATTTGCCAAGATCGCTGGTTTCCAGCACTTCCATCAACGGGCTGGCGCTGTTGTCGAGCAACACCGAGCTCATCAACTGGGCTTTGAACGCAGCCTCCAGGTCAATGCTCTGACCAAGCAGCCAGGCCACCACCACATGGGTTTTGTCCTCGGTTCCTTCGCTGGCATCGGCCGCATAGGACTCCTGCACACGCACAGGTGCCAGATAACGCTTCTCTTGATTGGCGGTGATGTGCGAGACATCAATGCGCTCAAAATGCTTCAAGGCCAGTTCTTCAAATTTTTCCTGATGCTCAAGCGCGGAGATATCACCGTAGGTCATGAAGATGGCATTGCTGGGGTGATAGTGCGTTTCATAAAACGCTTTTAAGTCCGCATAGCTCAGATCGGGAATGTGTGAAGGTTCGCCGCCACTGTTGTAATGGTAAGTGCTGGTGGGGAACAGGTAGTTGGTCAGCGTCTGCCAGAGTCGTGAATTTTCCGAGCTCATGGCGCCTTTCATCTCATTGAACACCACACCTTTATACTGCAGATCGCTGTGGATGTTGCCGTCTTCCGCAAAATCCAGCCGGTGACCTTCCTGCGCAAAATCCAGCTCATTAAGATTGGAGAAAAACACTGCATCCATATAGACATGCAGAAGGTTGTTAAAGTCTTTTCTGTTACGACTGGCAAACGGATACGCCGTGCAATCGCTGCTGGTAAAGGCATTCATAAAGGTGTTCAGCGAGCGGCGGATCATCATAAAAAACGGATCGCGCACCGGGTACTTTTTGCTGCCGCATAGCGCCGTGTGCTCGAGAATATGCGCCACACCGGTGGAGTCCATCGGCAGTGTACGCAGCGCCACCAGGAACACATTTTCGGGGTTGTCCGCCGCCAGATGATAGTGACGGGCGCCGGTATTGATGTGCTCGTATTCCTGCATTTCCAGTTGCAGCGATGGGATCACCTGGCTGCGCAGCCAGCGAAACGCCGGATGGTGCGCGGCCGGTTGGCTGTGAACAACGGCGGTGCTGGTCTGTGAATCACGTGGCGCTGGCGTTTGGATCATAGAGCGTGGTTCCTTGTTGTTTGTTTCAATAGGGGACGGAGTGATCAATTTTTGATCGCTCCGTCCCCACTGAGTATGACATGAATTGCCATCAGCTCCGGTGTGGCGTGTACCAGGCACTGGTGCAGATCCATTGTTTGTTCTTTCAGGTAATCGAGTTCTTCCTGTCGGATATTGGGATTACGTTGTTTTAATGCAAGTAGACGTTTAATTTCCAGTGTTTGTGTGGTGAGCATGGCTTTGCCCGCCTGGTCGGCCGCCTGTTTGCAGGCTGCGATGGCCATTTTATCGGCACTGTTGGTCAATTTGAGCAGCAGTTTTTGATGGGTCTGCAGGGCTTCCAGCGCCATGGATTTATCCGGGAAGCGTAAATGCTGGCGCTGGTTCTCCAGCGACTGTGTCAGCGCGGTCACGTTGTTATTGTGATCCAGCGTCATATTGAAGGTGAAGCCGGTAGCCGGCAGGTGTTTGGCCATTTGCAGATGCGCAGGTGCGCTGACTTTCATGCGGTACTGGCATTCAACAATCATGGCGCAGCCGGGAGCGGGCCATTCGGCTTCGGTGCTGACGCTGGCGCCGGATTTGCTGCGACTGACCGCCAGCTCCGGGTAAAACACACTCATCGAGGCTTTGCCTTGATGGCTATTGAGCACCAGATCCATGGCGCCGGTTACCGTGGGATGTTGCCAGGTCAGGTAGGCACGGTCTTCGCGGCGCAGCGCCTGTTCCCGTTTGAAGCAGGCTTCGAAGCCTTCATCCGGCAATCCAGGGAAGGAGGGCAGCAGCATGTCCTGCCCCGGCACAATGCTGATGCTGCCGTCGGAGTTGCGGTCATAAAACACGCTGTAGCTGTCGAGTACGTTCAGCAACCACTGCTCGGGCGTGTAGTTTTGTTCAAACTCCCCGATGCGCGCCAGCAGTTGGCCGGCGTCCTGCGCATTAAACGAGTTACGCTCCAGCAGCTGGTCGCGGCCCTGTTCCAGCTCCAGCTGCAACTGCGCGTTGCGCGCCTGGATGCGGGTGATGAACGGGGAGGGGACGGAGGGATCATTTTTTGAT
>JAUSPW010000190.1 GCA_030652635.1 Pseudohongiella sp.
TGCGGCAGCGCGTGGTTTCCATCTCAATATCGCAGCAGGGACCGCCGTGCGTTTTGAGCCGGGACAAAGTCGACAGGTAGAACTGGTCGCCTATGCAGGTGAGCGCAAGGTATTTGGATTCCGCGGCGACGTGATGGGCGCACTCGATTAATCAGGAGAACACCAGTGGCGACAATTGATCGGGTAAGTTACGCACAGATGTTTGGCCCCACGGTTGGCGACCGTGTGCGCCTGGCCGACACCGATTTATGGGTGCAAGTGGAACAGGATTTCACCCGGTATGGTGACGAAGTCAAATTCGGTGGTGGTAAACTCATCCGCGACGGCATGGGTCAAAGTCAACGCGGTGATGCTGAGAGCATGGATCTGGTGATCACTAATGCCTTGATCATTGATCACTGGGGCATTGTGAAAGCGGACGTTGGTATTAAACACGGCCGCATTCAAAAAATTGGCAAAGCCGGTAACCCGGACGTGCAGGACGGTGTGGATATCATCATCGGCCCAGGTACGGAAATCATTGCCGGCGAAGGGTCTATTTTGACGGCGGGCGGCGTCGACTCACACATCCACTTCATCTGCCCACAACAAGTCGAAGAAGCACTGATGTCCGGCATCACCACCATGTTGGGTGGTGGCACCGGCCCGGCAACCGGCACCAACGCTACCACCTGCACGCCGGGTATCTGGTACATGCAACGTATGTTGCAGGCCACCGATCAGTTGCCGATGAATTTTGGTTTTCTCGGCAAAGGCAATGGCAGCTTGCCGGGCCCGCTGATTGAACAACTGCGCGCCGGTGCCTTTGGTCTGAAACTGCATGAGGACTGGGGCACCACACCGGCATCGATCAACAATTGCCTGACCGTGGCAGATGAGTTTGATGTGCAGATTGCCATTCATACCGACACACTCAATGAATCTGGTTTTGTGGATGACACCATCGCTGCGTTCAAAAACCGGGTCATTCACACCTACCACACAGAAGGTGCGGGTGGTGGTCATGCCCCTGATATTATCAAAGCGTGTTCCTTGCCCAATGTGTTGCCATCGTCCACCAACCCGACCCGACCCTACACCATCAACACCGTGGATGAACATCTCGATATGTTGATGGTCTGCCACCATCTGGATGCCTCCATTCCAGAAGATGTGGCGTTTGCCGACTCGCGCATCCGCAAGGAAACCATTGCGGCAGAAGATATCCTGCATGATCTGGGTGCCTTCAGCATGATTGCCTCGGATTCCCAAGCCATGGGACGCGTAGGTGAGGTCATCACCCGTACCTGGCAGACCGCGCACAAAATGAAAGTGCAACGTGGCACGCTCAGTGACCCGGATTTGCCGTCGGGCAACAGCAGCCCCGCCGATAATTTCCGTGTACGTCGCTACATCGCCAAGTACAC
>JAUSPW010000356.1 GCA_030652635.1 Pseudohongiella sp.
CATTCGCCAGCACCACGGCCAGAATCACCCCTGTGTCTATCCAGTGTCCCAGCACCGCGGTCATCAGGGCCGCGCCGATCAATATATAAATAAGCAGGTGGTGGAAATGCGATACAAAGCGCAGCAAAGCGCTACGCCTTGCTGTTTCAGGCAGGCGATTGGCGCCATGCCGGGCAAGGCGCGCGGTGGCTTCATGGGGATCCAGTCCATTGGCTGAAGTCTTCAAACCCTCCAGCACAGACTCCACCGAGAGGCTGTGCCACGAACACTTGTTTCGATCCACCAAGCTTACCTCCAAGAGTTACGACCTGAATCCTCAATAGTGATGAGCCCGTCAACCAACCTGTGAGCCTGGAATTCGTGTCGTGACAGACTGTAGCCCGGGCATATCAGCAGAGATCAGCGTTACGCCGCCCGGCGTTACGTGGAATAACTCCCGGTCGCGCCGAAGATCCACGCCTGCGGTAAAGCCGTCCGGTAAGTGACAGCCTTTGTCGACTATTACGCGATGTAAGGTAACGTGACGGCCTATTTCGACATCGGGCAGAATCACCGAGTCTGCAATGACACTATGTTCGCGCACCCGTACGTTGGTAAATAACAGGGAGCGCTGAATTTCCGCGCCGCTGATAATACACCCGCTGGAGATAAGAGAATCCAGCGCGTGTCCGCGTCGGCCATCATCATCGTTGAATACGAACTTCGCCGGCGGCAATTGCTGTTGCAGGCTCCATATCGGCCAGTCTGCATCGTAAAGATTAAGGCCGGGGGTCACCTTGGTGAGGTCCATATTAGCCTCCCAATAAGCGTCTACCGTCCCGACGTCGCGCCAGTATGGAGTCTCGCCAACCATATTGACGCAACTGGTTGCAAATCTGTGCGCGAACACCCGGTGATGTTCAACCATGTAAGGAATCAGATCCTTACCGAAATCGTGGCTGGATGTGCTGTCCTGAGCATCGCGAGCCAGGTGTTCGTAAAGGAAGGCCGCGGAGAACACATAGATTCCCATACTGGCTAGTGCCCGCGTGGGGTCACCGGGCAGTGCCTGCGGGTGTGGTGGTTTCTCATTAAAACCTGTGATCCGCTGATCTTCGCCTACAGTCATGATGCCAAACTGTGACGCTTCCTCAAGCGGAACATCAATACAACAAATAGTCAGGTCCGCGCGCGCCGCGATGTGATCAGCAATCACCCTCCCGTAATTCATCTTGTAAACGTGGTCGCCGCCAAGGACCAATATATATTCTGGGTTACAGTGACGTATGAAGTACAGGTTCTGAAACACGGCGTCTGCTGTGCCGGTGTACCACGCTTCTTGCACGCGCTGTTGTGCTGGCAGCGCTTCGATGAACTCCCCAAGATTCGCTTCCAGAAATCCCCAGCCACGTTGGATGTGCCGGAGCAGGCTTTGGGCCTTGTACTGAGTGACAACACCCACGCGTCGTATGCCGGAGTTAATGCAGTTGCTCAGCGGGAAGTCGATGATGCGCAGTTTGCCGCCAAACGGCACCGCCGGTTTCGAGCGATTGTCAGTAAGCTGTTTCAGTCTGGTGCCACGCCCCCCTGCGAGCACCACAGCATAAGTTTTATTTGTAAGCGCACTCAAGACAGGCGCGTGAGGGTCTGATTTAAACTGGCAGTAGCTCACATGCTGGCAGGATTCGGCAGATTCGCTGGTCATAATTATCTTCCCTCAAGTTTCCATCTGTTTACGGAGGTCACCCAATGCGACACCTCCGACATACACGCGAAAACGGTTGTGGTGAAGTTTTACAACAGTCCCTTATTTACTCCTTCTATAACAACTCTGCTACGTACCACACCAGCCCACGCTATCGGAATTGACATCAGGGAGCTTTGATTTAAAACAAAAGATCCGCCAACTAAGTCGCAGATGACGCAGGGGTAGAGCACGGCCTTCGAGCAAGCGTTTTGTAACGCTCCTCACGGCTGACATTCCGGCCGCCGCCCCTGAGCCTGGGCCGCGTCAAACATGGCGATGGCAGCAGGCATACGCCGCTCCAGATCACGAATGCGGGCCTGCGGCGCGGGGTGTGTGGAGAGGAACTGGGGCGGTCCCCCACCGGATGCCCGCTCCATATTTTGCCAAAGGGCGACACTCTGGCGAGGGTCGAAGCCGGCCTGTGCCATATAGTCCAGACCCAGGCGGTCAGCCTCGGTTTCGTCGGCCCGCGAGAACGGCAAGGCAAGCAAAAGATCAGCGCCCGTGCTGATCAATGCCGGATCCATGCCCGTGGTCTGAGCGATGACCGACACGCCCATCTGGGTTGCCAGCTGATTGGAAACCCGGGCTGCCGAGTGCCGGGCGGTGACGTGGGCAATCTCATGCCCTATTACTGTCGCCAGCTGGTGCTGATTCTCAGCGACGCCGAGCAGTCCCGTGAAAACACCAATTTTGCCGCCGGGCAATGCGAAGGCGTTGACCGAGGCATCGTCAAACAGCACCACTTCCCAATGTTGGCCCCCGCCCGCACCGGCAAGGAGGGCAGCGGATACACAGTTGACATACCGGGTCAGAGATTGATCTGCGCTGACGGAATTTTCCTGCTTCAGTTGATTAAAAGCCTCTTCGCCCATCGCTGCCACCTGAGCGTCAGACACCAGCAGAATCTGGTTACGACCGGTGGGAGACGTGGCACACGCAGATACCAGCAAAGACACAGACACTGCCGCCAGGGCAGCCGTTCGAAACCTTGTCATAACAAACACCTTGTGAATCCGATAGGATCAGCCGACGGTACTACACCTGTCGGCAGGATCATAGGATTAACGGTGATGGTGCGGCCTGAGCCGCGCGCTGAGGCACATTCAGCCCGGCTATTGTGTAGTGCGTGCCTGCGCCGCTGTCAGTGCCTGTTTCAACTCCAACTCGCAGGTGATCAGTTGTTTCTCCGCCTCGAGGCGCTGACGTCGGCCCTCGTCGGCGATGCGCAGCGCGTCGTCGATGGTGGCGATGAGTGCGTCGTTGGCCTGCTTCACCGACTCGATGTCGACCACGCCGCGCTCGATCTGGGTGCGAATGGTTGAACTGGAAGTGCGCAGCGCCTCGGCGTTTGACGTCAACAACTCATTGGTGAGGTCAGAGGCCTGCTTCAGGGTGGTTCCGGCCTCCATCGAGCGCGCGATGGTCACGGCCATCGCCAGCTGCTGGCGCCACAGCGGAATGGTGTTGGCCATGGTCGAGCCGATCTTGCTCACCAAGGCCTTGTCGTTCTCCTGCACCAAGCGGATGGACGGCAGGCTTTGCATGGTCACCTGGCGGGTGAGTTTCAGATCGTGGACGCGGCGTTCCAGATCGTCGCGCTTGGAGCGCATATCGCGCAGCGACTGGGCCTTGAGCATTTCGCCGCTGCTCTCGGCGTCGCGGGCCAGGGCCGGCAGAGTCACTTCGTCGAGGCGGCGCAGCGATTCCTCTCCCGCAGCGATGTATACCGCCAGCGTCTGGAAGTAGGACAGTGTTTTGTCATAGAGCCGATCGAGCATGCCAATGTCTTTCATCAACGCGCTGGTGTGGTCGTCGAGGCGATTGCTGATTTTGTCGATCTGGCCGCGCACGTCTTCGTACTGCTGCAGGATGCGCGCGATGGGCCGGGCCTTGCCAAACAATCGCGCCAGCAGGCCGCGCTT
>JAUSPW010000203.1 GCA_030652635.1 Pseudohongiella sp.
TGCACCACATCCGGGCAGTTCTGGCACGAGAGTGAGAAATACGTTTCAAACAAGAATTCACCTTCGATTGCTTTGATCTGCGCTATTTTTTCATCGCTCAGTTTGGGCGGGTGTCCCCCGGTTTGTAAAAGAGCCAATATCAGCGATGTAAATTCATGCCCCATCGGAATGCCAGCAAACTGCAGATGCATTGCAGCATCAGCCCGCTGCAGGCGAAAGGAGGGGCGACGATTATCCTGACCATTTTCGCGTAGTGTAATTTTTCCGCATAGGCCTGCAATTTCTTGCAGCAGCGACTGCAATTCTCGAGACTTGTCACTGTCATCCAGCGACGCAACAATTTCAAATGGCCGGGTGACCTTCTCCAGATATGCTTTTAACTGGGTCTTTAAGTTGGCGTCGAGCATCACATTTTTCCTCAGAATTACGAATTTCGGGCAAAAAAAACCCGGGCACACAGCACCCGGGCCTTCTAACGGGCTTTATAAACTTTAGATCTTGCCAACCAGGTCCAACGAAGGAGCCAATGTTGCTTCACCTTCTTTCCACTTTGCTGGGCACACTTCACCTGGGTGAGACGCCACATACTGTGCAGCTTTAACTTTACGCAGCAGTTCTGACGCATCGCGGCCAATGCCGCCTGCAGTGATTTCTACTACTTGAATTTTGCCTTGTGGATCAATCACAAACGTGCCGCGCTCTGCCAGACCTGCTTCTTCGATCATGACTTCGAAATTGCGAGTGATTGCGCCGGTTGGGTCGCCAATCATCGGATACTGGATTTTGCGGATCGTGTCAGAGCTGTCATGCCATGCCTTGTGCGTGAAATGTGTATCAGTCGACACACTGTAGATTTCTACATCGCGGCTCTGGAATTCAGCATAATTGTCAGCCAGATCGCCAAGCTCGGTTGGGCATACAAACGTGAAGTCTGCTGGATAAAAGAAAACGACAGACCATTTGCCCTTCAGATTGGCTTCGGTCACTTCAACAAACTTACCATTGTGATAAGCGGTTGCTTTAAATGGTTTTACTTCTGTATTGATCAAAGACACGTAAATACTCCTTTATCGTGCGGCCATGGGTGGCGGTTACTGGAACGGGCGCAAAGATAAAGGTTTTTTATGAATAGGTAAAATAGAATATTAAAAATCTTCTGATAGATTTTATTGATGGATGTGCGTTTCAGGAAAGTCTAAAGTCAGAAGAAGGCCGTCGTGCTCAGATAAAGAAAAATGGCTATCACCACGATAAGACTGATGGCTTTAAGGGGTTCGCGTCGTAGTACTTGAAGTTGTGTTTCAGCTTCTCCTCGTGCGCGCGCTGACTCATATTCTGAGCGCATGCGTTGCGCGCGATTGTGCTGATACTGGTCAAGCAGGCGGCGTGCGGCTTCATGATCGGCATCGTTATTCAGCCAGATTGCGGGCATGGAGATACCCCAGTTACCCGCGCTTGTCTCATAATACGAGAGCTGGTGCTGGTCAAGAAGCTCCCTGACTTCATCAGCTTCGTCGTCGGGCACGTTGCGTAATCGAAAAAGAAGTGTGGCCAATCCGGTCTCACTTTATTGAGCCTGTGCTCAACTATTGGTGGAAAACAAAAGATGCACAAGTTTAAACGGGTTTGCCCGCCGTCAGTGTTATTAATGCAAGATTTTACATAAGGACATTGGAAATGACATCGGACAAGGTTTTTAAGTTTTACCATCAGTTTTTGTTCTGCGTTTTTATATTGGCAGGGTCTATTCTCTGGTCTGCCGTTAGTATTGCCCAGACCTCGGTTTGGGAGGTCAGCAAAGGGGAAAGCAAAATTTACCTTGCTGGGACAATCCATTTGCTACGACAGCAAGACTACCCCCTGCCCGCCGCATTCGAGCAGGCGTTTGAAGCATCACAAAGTCTGTATTTTGAAACGGATATCGGTGCGATGTCCGACATTGGGCTGCAACAACGTATGTTGCAACAACGGACTTATCAAGACGGCCGTACGCTCAGCGCCGTACTGAGTGCCGAAGCTTATACCGCACTCAGTGAATATGCCGCAGGTTCCGGCATCCCCTTAGGGATGCTGCAGACCTTTAAACCCGGGTTGTTGATCAGCACTTTGTCGGTGATGGAATTCCAGAAGCTTGGATTTACACCACAGGGTGTTGATGCGTATTTTTTCAGTCGAGCCATGGGGGCAGGTAAAACCACGGGTGAGCTGGAAAGCATAGACCAGCAAATTGCAATGCTGGCAAGGATGGGAGAAGGCTACGAGAGCGATTTTGTGCTGTACTCAATCCGTGATTTTGCGGAGCTGCGTGGCGCCATAGAAACCATGGTTCAAGCCTGGCGAGAAGGCGATACAGATCTGCTGCATTCAGAATTTGTTGAGCCCATGCTGACTGAAACACCGGACCTGTATGAAAGTATCCTGGTTGAAAGAAATGCTAACTGGATGCCAACCATAGAAGCGATGTTTGACAGCGAGGCTACAGAGTTTGTGCTGGTGGGAGTTGCGCATCTGGTAGGAGCGCACGGCTTGATCACCCAGCTTGAAGCAAACGGATATGAGGTGACTCAACTCGGCACAGACTGAACACAAGCCGCCGGTGACTGGCGGCTTCAGGATGACAGGCACTAATTGGCGGTTTTGTGGCTCAGGATAATTTGGCGCGGACCACGTGTGTGGGTCTGACCGCTGGTGCCAGTTGGAATTTGCTGCACTTTGCCGCCCGATTTCAAAAATGCATCCATCTGGCGTGCAAGTTCATTCCGATCACAGACGGGCAGGTCTTTTTTCGATTTGCTGGACATTACATCAACCTTGGTGGTTACCGTGAAAAGTCGGTAAGTATACACCAGATACAGGAGCTCTGTCAGATTCGAATCAGCTGAAGTCTCTGCACAGCGAGCTTCTGATGTTCTCTGGAATCGGATCTACTTGGTATGGATAGGTCGGGTGATTGCTAAACACGGACCAGGATACCCCGCGCTTGGCTGCCGCAATCATGTCTGGCGTGAATTCGTAGCGCATGAAGTGCACCGCTGATGTTTTTTCTGCGTTTGATCTTTCCAGGTCTTCATCCGCGACAGGCGCCACGGGTTCAAACCCTTCGATTTGAATAAACACGTGATGTTCCAGATCAATCAGCTTTTTTAGCTGTTGTCTGCGCTCGGTTTCATCTGGAAACTCGATCATAAAAGTACATTTCAGATTACTGCCATCCGGAATCAATGGGTTGTAAGCATCCAGTTCCTGCGTGATTGACTCCGCATCACGCAGATTCTCGGCCCGCATCATCTCCTGCACCTGATACTTCATGGTCATGTAGTCTTCAAAGTGCAAAGTCGAGTTCGGACCGAGCGCTAGCCTGCGGTTATTTTTATGCTCAATGATGGCTTGCCGGATAGCAGGACGCTGCTGCTGGTATTGATCCAGTGTCCCAATGCTGGCGACAGTCAACTTCTTCATGCTTACTCCTGAATACCATAGGCCTTGCAGAGCAGCTGCAAGGGATGTTCATGCACCTGATCCGTCGCGAGGTTTGTTTCTATGTGGCGTCCGGCGACCGGGCAGTCACTGCTAAAGTGATCGGGGCTCTGTTGTTTGATCTGTTTGACGATCGGCGCAGCAATTTTGTTTGCAAAGGCGCGCGACTCTTTTTTGACCGCGTAAGTGCCGTCATGGCCAGAGCAGCGTTCAATGTTTTTGACGGTAGTGCCCGGCACCAGCTCAAGAATCTGACGCGTCTTGGGGCCAATGTTCTGCACACGCTGGTGACAGGCAACGTGATACGTGACATTGCCCAGGCTGTTTTTGAAATTCGTATCCAGTTTGCCCGCTTTGTGAAGTTTGTGCAGGTATTCAAACGGGTCATTAAAGGCACGTGCCACCACCTGCACGCGTTCATCGTCAGGGTATAACAAAGGCAATTCCTGCTTGAACATCAACACACAGGAAGGGACTGCCGCCAGAATACTCCAGCCTTCCAATGCTTTTTTGTACAGCTCGGGAATGTTCCTTTGCATCAACATCTCGACGGCTTTTAAATCACCAAGCTCCAGTTTTGGCATGCCACAACAATGTTCCCGGGCCATCAGCGAGACCTTCACCTTGTTGTGCTTCAGCACTTTGTAGAGGCTGTCTCCAATATCGGGTTCATTGAAATTGCAATAACACGTGGTGAACAACAAAACCTTGCCATTGTCACTGCTATCTTCGGTTTTCTCAGCCTGGATTTCAGCGGACAAGGATGTGCGCAAGGTTGGTCGGGTATAAGCAGGGAGCCAGGCTTCCTGATGAATTTCCAGGGTTTTTTCCAGTGCCCCACGCACTGTTTTATTTTCTTTGACGGCATTAACGATGTTGTTAATGACCGGGAGCGTAGCTGCTTTGCCGATCATATCGGTGCTAGTAATCAGCCGGTCGCGGAATTTGCTGTTGCCGTCTTCAAAATTCACGATTTTTGCACGCAGCATCAAGTGAGGAAAATCTAGATTCCACTCATGAGGAGGCACGTAAGGGCATTTTGTCAGGTAACAAAGGTCACACAGGTAGCACTGATCTACTACCTTCTGGTAGTCGGCCACGGCAACGCCATCAACTTCCAAGGTGTCGCTTTCATCAACCAGATCAAACAATGTGGGAAAAGAATTGCATAAGCTGACACAGCGACGACAGCCGTGGCAGATGTCGTACACCCTCTCAAGTTCTTTATGAAGGTCTTGTTTATCGTAGAATTTCTCGCTGTGCTGGCCAAGCGGGTAACGGGTGGGGGCGCCAAGCCCGCCTTCGCGTTTTTCGTCAGACATCATGCTGCCCCGATAAAAAAGGATCGAAGCGCGTCTGAGCCGGTGTGGTCAGCCGCGCGTTTTAAACCGAACCTTGTCAGTCGTCGAGAGCGTCCAGAGCTTTCTGGAAGCGATTGGCATGGGAGCGCTCGGCCTTGGCCAGTGTTTCCATCCAGTCCGCAATTTCATCAAAGCCTTCGTCGCGAGCATCTTTGGCCATGCCCGGGTACAT
>JAUSPW010000206.1 GCA_030652635.1 Pseudohongiella sp.
TGTGTGCGCAAAACCGCCCGGGCATCGTCGATACTATCTGCCAATGGAATTTCAACCTGTACGTGTTTGCCGGCTTTCATACATTGAATTGCCTGGGAAGCATGTACTTGTGTAGGGGTGCAGAGAATTACAGCTTCGACGCCCGGTTGCGCAAGACATTCCTTCAAGTCGGCGCTCACATGGTGCACCCCATACTTGTCAGCAACAACCCTGGCTTTATCGGTTTGAAAATCTGCAATAGATACCACTTGCACACCGTCGATAAGCTTCAGTGCGTCGAGATGTTTGGTACCAAACGCACCGGCTCCGGCAAGTACAATCTTCATCGCTTAAGTCCTGTTTCCAGTATTTTCGAGTATCAGGTGACCTACCGCTGTATTGGACGCTGGCACATGATAGAACCGATGCAGACAATTAACGCGGTCCTCCAATGCGCCGCGCATGATCAGCCACATGACCAGTTCGATACCTTCCGACCCAGCCTCACGGACGTAGTCGATGTGTGGCACGTGCGAGAGTGACTCCGCGTCGTTTATCAGTCGATCAAGAAACTGGTTATCAAATTCGGCATTAATCAGGCCGGCTCTGGGGCCTTGTAATTGATGGCTCATTCCGCCTGTGCCCCAGATTTGAACGTTCAAATCCGCATCAAAGGACTCGACAGCTTTACGCAAGGCTTTACCCAATTCGTAACATCGCCGACCACTGGGTGGTGGATATTGGACAACATTGACGGCAAAAGGAATGACTTTGCACGGCCAGGCATCGGGTTGGCCAAACATCAATGACAACGGTACAGTTAGTCCATGGTCAACATCCATGCGGTTAACCATGGTTAGATCAAAATTGCTCTGGATAACAGATTGTGCGATGTGCCATGCAAGTTCTGGATGCCCCTCAACTGTTGGCACAGGTCGTCGGCCCCAGCCTTCATCAGCAGGTTCATAACGTTCGCCTACGCCAATGGCAAAGGTTGGAATCAGGTCGAGACTGAATGCACTCGCATGATCGTTGTAAACCAGAAAAATTACATCAGGTTTCTCGGCCTTGATCCACTCTTTGGAAAACTCATACCCCGCAAATACCGGCTTCCAATAATCATCAGCAGATCTTCCGTTGTCCAATGCTGCGCCTATCGCGGGGACGTGTGAGGTTGTGACGCCTGCTGTGATTCTAGCCATTATTGCTGTTCTCCTTGTAGCGATTGCCTTCGATGGAGCGTCCGCCGTTAAGCATCATTTGTTTATACTCGTCCACAGTCATGCCTGTCATAGTGGAGGCTGCATCCTGAAAGCTGATGCCATCGGTAGAAAATATCTTTGCCAAAAAGTAAATGTTCCCGCCAGCTGCCATCATTCTGTTGTAGTCTCTGGTGAGCACGCCTTGTTTTTGCTCTTCGTTCATCGGCCACTGATCAAGAAAAGCACGTTCATCCGCCTTGAATTTTGCTCGGTTTTCGGCCTTCATCAATGACATACAAAATTGATTAAGGTGATAGCCTTTTCGTGACATATCAGCATCAAAGATGATTGTCCCCGGGACATCTGCGTACGGTTTTTCCAGTGCCATTATTTATTTTCCTCAGGCCAGTACAGGCGCATTGGGTTATCAACCAGCAGCTTCTTTTGCAGCTCCACTGTTGTCGCAATCATCGGAATAAAATCAACCAGTTTTCCATCGTCTGGCATATGATTTTTCATATTGGGATGCGGCCAGTCGGTGCCCCACAATACTCGATCCGGAAACATGTCAACGACGCGTTTTGCAAAGGGAATCACATCCTCATATTTATCTGGTCCGTTGATTGAAAGACGTTCAGGGCAACTGACTTTTGACCATATGTTCGGGTTTTCCTGCAGCAATTTCAGGAACAGACCGAACTCCGGACCGTCAACAGAGCGGCTGACATCGGGGCGTCCCATATGGTCAACTACAACGGTGGTTGGCAGCGATGCAAAAAAGTCGTAATGCTCGGGCAGTTCCTGGCCTTCAAAATAGATCACGATATGCCAGCCCAGTGGCGCAATTTTATGGGCGACTTCCATCAGGCCGTCTTTGGGCAATGCATCCACCAAACGTTTGACAAAATTAAAACGTACACCGCGTACGCCGGCATCATGCAGACGTTGTAGCTCTTCATCAGTGATATCTGGTTTTACAGTTGCTACCCCTCTGGCTTTGCCTTTGGCGTTAATCAAGGCATCAATCAGCGCGCGATTGTCTGAACCATGGCAGGTTGCCTGAACAATGACATTGCGCTCAAATCCCAAAAAATCCCTAAGCGCAAAAAGTTGTTGCCAGGATGCATCACACGGTGTGTATTTGCGCTCAGGAGCAAACGGGAAAAGAGCTCCAGGACCAAACACATGGCAGTGAGCGTCGACAGCACCTTCAGGGACTTTGAATGAAGGTTTAACCGGGTTGCTCGCCCAGCATAACCAATCAGGATCCATAACAAATTCGCTCACAGTTACAACCCTCTCTTCTTAAGCGTTGCATCAAGTCGGGGATAAACACGACGGGCATTTAACTCAAATACTTTACGTTTGTCTTCTGCTGGAATGTCCAATGCATCTATGTAACGTTTGGTGTCGTCAAAATAGAATCCGGTCTCAGGGTCAATGCCACGCACCGCACCAACCATCTCTGATCCAAATAGAATGTTATCGATATCAATGACCTCAAACAGCAAATCAATGCCTGGTTGATGGTAGACACAAGTATCAAAAAACACATTTTTCATGACATGTTCTGGCAACGGAGGTCGTTTGAGCATGTCAGCCAGTCCCCTGTAACGGCCCCAGTGGTAAGGAACTGCGCCACCACCATGAGGGATAATAAATCTGAGTGCCGGGAAATCCTTAAACAGATCACCTTCAATAAACTGCATAAATGCCGTGGTGTCTGCGTTGATGTAGTGTGCACCTGTGGCGTGGAAATTTGGATTACATGAGCCTGACACATGAATCATGGCTGGCACATCGAGTTCTACCATTTTTTCGTAGAAGGGATACCAGCTTTTGTCTGTTAGTGGCGCAGATGTCCAATGACCACCAGAAGGATCGGGGTTCAGGTTGCAGCCAATAAAACCGAGTTCTGTAATGCAGCGTTCAAGTTCCGCGATTGACTGCGCAATGGGGATGCCTGGTGACTGTGGCAATTGACAAACCCCTATAAAATAGTCAGGGTACAACGTCACCACTCGGTGTATTAAATCGTTGCAGGCTCTGGTCCATTGCTGAGAAACTCTATTGTCGCCAATATGATGTGCCATAGCCGAGGCGCGTGGAGAAAAAATAGTCATATCCGCACCGCGATCACGCAACAGTTTTAGCTGATTGTTCTCGATACTTTCTCTGATCATGTCATCGCTTATATCTGGTTGTTCAGCTTGCTGGGGAGATCCCGTGTTGAATAACGAGATCTGCTGCTCGCGGAAAGCCTGATGTGGCTCGGGTGCAGTGGTGTAATGTCCGTGACAGTCGATGATCATCAAGTCTTCTCCATTTGGCTTTTTTTATCTTCACTGCGAACTGACACTAGTTCGGATTCCATACCTTTGAAGGGATAAAAACAGATCCCTGCATGATCTTGCGCGCAGTGCGAAGTAACGCACTGCTGATAATCCTGGTTTTGCCGCCACTTGATTCCGACGTTATCTCAACGGTAAAGAAGCCCGTAGGGTGTTCGACATCGATGGTATGTTTGCCTTCGCTCAGATCAGCATTTGAAACACTATTCGCCACTGAGTCTGCAATGATGCAGGCAGACGCGACACTGACGGCGCCAAGTACGCCAATGGCCTCATGCACACGATGAGGGATAAAATTCCTGGTGCTGATAAGCCCCCCTTTTCTGGCCGGCGCCACAAGACACATTTTAGGTACGGTCTTTTTACTGACATCGCCAAGATTCATTAATTCACCTGCTTTGAGTCGTATTGATTCAATC
>JAUSPW010000213.1 GCA_030652635.1 Pseudohongiella sp.
GATTCTTTGTGGCACGTTTTTAGTGCATTGTGTCACGGACAGATTGGACCAACAATTAGGGATCGTGGAGTCAAAAAACATGTGCTGTCACCCATCGCCGTATTCAGTAAATCAGACCGGCGCGAGTATAACAGCAAAAGATGGGCAGGCTATAAGCAGGTGATTTTTAAGGCATCAACAAAAAAGGCCGGTAGATGTTTTGGGCATCATGCCGGCCAAGAGGGATTTTTGCTTAACCATAACCTTCCAAAGGAAGTTGAAGTCATCAGGGTTTGGTTGATGAAATCAGCTTCAATGCCGCGCAGTCTAGACAGGCTCGAAGCATAGATAAAATGAATTATATGTATTAAAGTGATACATCAAATCAATCGATAAGCGGGCAAGCCTCGATTCTGTTTACGCTTGTAAATCAACTGGAGGTTTTTGATGACTCATCTCCCAACGACCAAACAACTAAGATATTTTGTTGCCCTTGAGCAGTACGAGCACTTTGGTAAAGCGGCAGAGGCGTGTTTTGTGTCTCAGCCTGCGTTCAGCGTGGCCATCAAAGAGCTAGAGAACATGCTCAACATACAACTGGTCGACAGAACCAACAAAAATGTTACGGTCACCAGTCTCGGTCGGGATATTGCCCGCCAGGCCAGAGTGGTGCTCAGAGATCTGGAAGAGCTGGTTGATATTGCTAAGGGTAATCAACAACCACTCACTGGACCGTTAAAGCTGGGTGTCATTCCAACCATCGCACCGTTTTTATTACCGCGCCTGCTGCCGGCATTACGCCAGGAATTTCCGGATTTAAAACTGTATCTCAAAGAAGACCTGACCGAGCGAGTGTATGAACGTCTGATGGATGGTGAACTGGATCTGATCTTGATTGCGCTTCCGTATGAGTTGCGTAATACCACGGACATGGTGCTGTTTGAAGACAGATTCTATCTGGCTTATCAGCAAGAAAGTTCGCTGGTCAAAGCCAGCGGTTATGATCTGAATGAATTACCCAGCGACAGTATTTTGTTGCTCGAAGACGGTCATTGTCTGCGTGATCATGCCTTGTCTGCATGTAACATAAAAAATGTGGACAAGGTCAGTAACATCACGGCGACGTCCTTACTCACGCTGGTGCAGATGGTGGATGCAGACTTGGGCATCACCTACCTGCCTGAAATGGCGATCCATTCAAATTTGCTCAAAAACACCCGTATCAAAACAATGGTGATGGAGCCGGGGAGCTCGCGGCAGGTTGGGCTGGTGTGGCGCAAAGCCAGTACTCGTCAGGACGAGTTCACCATGCTGGGCAATTTTATACGTGACAATTATGCGCGGACTGCCAGCGAATCTGCCTGAATTCACCTGGGCTTGAGGGTTACTTTTGGCCGATTGACTTGCGTTTGAACCAGTTGTTGAATGCTTACGTACAATTTCCACCGTTTCCACTTTTAAATCGTTCGGTTCTTGTGTGCCGGCGGTAGAGGTAATCATGTCCAGATTTCATCGAACCGTGTTAGCCAGTCTGATTATGGGTTTGTCTTCGTTTGCGTCGTCCCTGCACGCCAACGAGGTCAATACCGAGGTGACCAGAGCGGCGGACTTTACGCTGCTGGATCAGCAAGGCAAAGCTTTTAACCTGCATTACCATGGTCAACGTCCAGCGGTGTTATTGATGGCGCACATGGCGGGTTCAGACTATGCGCGTGATTCTCTGAACACTTTGCTGAAAGAAATTGCTCCTCAGGATAAAGGCATAGCGCTGGCGCTGATAAACCCTGAATCCGGTATGGACCGACAGGCATTAATGGAGTTTGCAAGTGCTAATGCCATTGAGCAATCGGTCCTGCAAGACGATGCGGGCATGGTCTCTGCAACACTTGGGCTGCGTTATGCCGGAGAGACGCTGGTGATCAATCCGCAGCGCTGGGACATTGTATACCGTGGTCCTGCCATGGATGAGACCGGTCAAAGGGTGCATGCTGGTTTGGCAGCGGCCCTGCAATCGCTGATGGATGGCAACCCAGCTGCTCTTCAGCTTGCACAAATGACAACAGCGCAAACACTGCCGGTGCATGAGGCGCCTGTCGGCGTGACCTACAGCAACACGGTAGCGCCGATGCTGCTGGAAAAATGCGCCGGTTGCCACAGACCCGGCGGGATTGCGCCGTGGGCCATGACTAACCATGCCATGGTGCAGGGGTTCTCCCCAATGATCCGCGAAACAGTGCTGACCCGCCGCATGCCGCCATGGCATGCTGATCCTGCGATCGGTGAATTTATGCACGACATGAGCCTGTCTGTTGAGCAGAAACAGCAACTCTTATCGTGGATAGATGCTGGCGCACCGCGCGGTGCAGGTGATGACCCCTTGATCGCCGTGGATGCGCAGTTGACCGAATGGTCGATGGGAGAGCCTGACTACATTGTGACGTTGCCTGAATTTGATATTCCTGCCACCGGATCCCTGGACTACCAGTTTTTTGAGGTGCCTAATACGCTGGATCGCGACGTCTGGGTAAAAGCCGTGCAGATTGCCCCGGGTGATCGTCAGGTTGTACACCATGCTATTGCCACTTTTGGCTCGGTGCCCGGTGGTATGGGCAACAGCAGTGCCTCTTTGTTCCAGCCACAGTTAATGACGTTTGTGCCAGGAAATGACACCTACGTGTATCCGGAAGACACCGGTGTATTTGTGCCTGCAGGCACATCGTTTTACACACAAATGCATTACACAACCTACGGCCGTGAAACCCGTGATCAGACCAAAATCGGATTATATTTTGCGGATGAAGCGCCTCACCATGTGCTGCAGCACTACGCGATCATCAACCAGGATCTGAATATTCCATCAGGCGCGGCTGAGCACGAGGAAGGCGCTTATTTTGCTTTCCAGCGCGATGCGGTGATCTACAGCCTATTCCCGCATGCTCACTACCGGGGGCGTTCATCCGAGTTTGCACTGCGCTACCCGGATGGCCGCGAAGAAGTGGTGTTATCCGTGCCGAATTACGACTTTAACTGGCAGCGTTACTTCCAGTTTCAACAGCCCATAGCGGTGCCAGCAGGCACTCAGGTTATTCACCGCACAACGTATGACAATTCAACGGCCAATCTGAGCAACCCTGACCCGACGGTGACCGTGCGTTTTGGTGAGCAGACCTGGGAAGAGATGTTGTACGGCGGTATTTCCTTCCGCTATGCAGAGGCGCGCGAGAACGACTTCGAAATCAATGTGCCCGATTACTTCACCTCGCTGGGAATGGGTATGTTCGACAAAAATATGGATGGTCGCGTCAGTCTGGATGAAATGCCCGAGCGGGCGCGCCAGCAATTGGCCTTGGTATTCGCTATGATGGATAAGGACAAGACCGGTGGTCTGGAGTTCGCAGAGTTTCAGCAATTCATGATTCAGACCAACATGGTCGATCAGTTGTAACTTTCTTCTGGCAGTAAAAAAAACGGCTACCAAGGGTAGCCGTTTTTTTATTACCGAATTATATCAGGCATCAACCGCGCCACGCTCCACCGGCGGTGGTAGGAAGCGGTAATTTTTCAGTGGTAATTCTCTGACGCGTTGGCCTGTCAGCGCAAACAGCGCATTACTGACAGCGGCAGATATAGGTGGTGTAGCCGGTTCGCCAAGTCCGCCAATCGATGTGCCTTCTGATTCCAGCAACACGACTTGAATCTCGGGAGACTCGGACAAACGCAGCATTTCATAGTCATGGAAATTACTTTCTTTGACGCGACCTTGCTCAATGCTGATCTGGCCATACATGGCGGCTGTCAGTCCGTAAATGATGCCGCTCTCCACTTGAGAGGCAGCATTGTCAGGGTGCACCACGCGACCACAATCGATGGCACAGGTGACCTTCTCAACACGGACGCGACCGTCTTCCGTCAGCGAAACCTCGGCAACTTCTGCCACGATGCTGCCAAAACTTTCCTGCAAGGCGATGCCACGTGCATGACCTGCAGGTGCGGGCATTGCCCAGCCCGCTTTGTCTGCGGCTTCACGCAAGACACGCGCGTGGCGAGGTTTGTTGCTCAGCATGGAAAGTCTGAATTGCAGAGGATCCTGTTGCTGCTTCCATGCCAGTTCGTCAGTAAAGGACTCCAGGAAAAACGTGTGCTGTGAGTGCGCAACACTGCGCCATGCGCCAAACGGAACATGGGTTGGGCTTTCAACATAATCAATCTTCTGATTGGGAATGCTGTAGGCAATATGGGCGGCTTCTACCGGCTCATTTTTACCGATATAGGCATTTTCCCAGGCGACCAGATTGCCACTGCTGTCAAAACCG
>JAUSPW010000217.1 GCA_030652635.1 Pseudohongiella sp.
CGATCGTGGCGGACATGCAGCGCCAGGGTATTGCGCTTGCTTCGGTGCAGTTGGCAGACCACCTGCAACCCTTCAACGTCTAAGGTTTCCAGTTCTGGATAATGTTTTCCAAACAGCATGTGCTAAACCCGGTTACGGTACTGCCATTATCCAATTGCGCTTGCAGTTCAGCGCGCTGGCAGGTCGGTTGGACTGTATCATGATTTACCGCATAATAGCGCCCCAGACAATTCACCTACTACCCGCGCAGGAGCATACCCCCGATGAGCAGCCTTTTTACCCGCATCCGCGCAGGCGAATTACCGGGACATATCGTTTGGGATGATGAACGCTGTTTCGCAATTTTAACCCTCAAGCCCATTCGCGAAGGTCATGTGTTGCTTATCCCTCGCGATGAAGTGGATCACTGGTACGACATGGAGCCAACGCTGAATGCGCATGTGTTTGACGTTGCACGCACCTTGTCACAAACAATCAAACAGCTGTTTCCCTGTGAGAAAGTGGGCATGATGATTGCTGGCCTGGAAGTACGGCACGCACATCTACACTTGATTCCGATCACGGCAATAGCTGACCTTAATTTTTCATTGGCTCAAGATCGCGATGACTCGCTACAAGCTGAAACCGCACGCAGCATTCGTCATGCGTTGCGCGAGTCTGGTCACACTGCGGTGCCCGCCGAGTCACACAAATGAAAACGGATACCATTTTTGCGGCCCCACAATCGCGCTCGGACTTTGTGTTTGATGACAAAGTAGCGTCCGTATTCAGTGACATGATTAATCGATCAGTCCCGGGATATGCCACGATCCTGTCAATGATTGGCGTACTTGCTGCGCGCTTTTGTGTACCCGGCACACGCATTTACGACCTCGGCAGCTCCTTGGGTGGTGCCAGCCTTGCCATGGCGCATCAAATTGCCCACAGGGACTATGAACTGCTGGCCATCGACAACTCAGCCGCCATGACCACCCGGCTGGAGTCTCTGTTGTCATTGCCAAAACACCAAGCGCTGCCAATTACCGTCAGCTGTGCAGATATCTGTGACATCGATATCAGCAATGCCTCCGTTGTGGTGCTCAACTTTACGCTGCAGTTTATTGCACCAGATAGACGCGATGCCTTGATAAAGACGATTGCTGATGGTTTGCGCCCAGGTGGCATCTTGATCCTGTCGGAGAAGATTCGCTTCCCGGCGGAACCCTTGAATGATCTGTTTATTGATCTGTACCATGAGTTTAAACAGGCGCAGGGCTACTCGGCTCTGGAAGTCGCACAAAAACGCGCCGCGCTGGAAAATGTGCTTATTCCTGAAACAATCGACGCGCATAAACAACGTCTGCACACCGAGGGATTCAGCAGTTGCGATGTCTGGTTTCAGTGTTTCAATTTCTGCTCAATGGTGGCAGTACGCTGATGAGAGATCGCGACGCTCATCTTCGCTTACAGGCTTTGCTGCGTGGCACAGCCATGGAAGCGATGGCAGATTATGCCAGTGACAAGTACCTGTATTCCCGCAAACACGGATTAACTGACCGCTGGCTGGATATGTTTGATGCGTTGCCAGATGTTGTTGCGGGCAGCATCGATCTGAAAACATGTGTGCGCATAGGCAACGCCTCTGATTGCACGCCAGAACAACTCGCAGCAATTGACGCTGCCGCGCGCAGCCAGATCCCCTGGCGCAAAGGACCTTGGTCTGTTTTTGGTGTTGAAATAGACAGCGAATGGCGATCCGATATGAAATGGGATCGTTTGCTACCTCACATAGAGTCGCTGCGTGGCCGACGGGTTCTGGATGTCGGTAGCGGCAATGCTTACCATTGTTACCGGGCGTTGGGTGAAGGTGCCAGATATGTGCTAGGCGTTGATCCGCATCTGGCCTACTTTTTTCAATTCAGATTTATTCAACATTTTTTGCGGCAGTATCCGGTTTTTGTATTGCCGGTGACTCTGGATGAGTTTCCAGATGCGGTCGCACAGTTTGACACCGTGTTCTCAATGGGCGTGTTGTATCATCGCAAATCGCCGCTTGATCATCTATTCCAATTGTTAGGCTGTTTGCGCTCTGGCGGTCAATTGATTCTGGAAACATTGGTTGTTGATGGCCCTGAAGGTTATGCATTAACGCCATCGGATAGATATTGCAGAATGAATAATGTGTGGTTTCTACCGTCTGTTGCGACAACAGAATC
>JAUSPW010000220.1 GCA_030652635.1 Pseudohongiella sp.
TATTCTGGAAGGCCAGTTCATGTGCATGGCGGCATCGGACTTTAGTAATGAGTCTTCCCAGTTCCAGCCATCCAGTTTGAATACGCTGGATCTGCCTGAAATCAAACCGCCTTCCGGGGTGACACCTGCCGTCAGAATACCGTTAAACCGGAAAGTTGGTATCAATTCGGAATCGGTGTTGTAGGCGATCGCCGAGCGCACACTGGCATTGATATCGCCGGTTTCAACCACATCGTTGGTGGCACGCAGATTGGCCACTTCCGATAGACCCAACTCGGTATTGGGCAACACAAATCCCGGATACACATGCAATCCTTGCAGATTGATGAGCTGGTGATTAAAAAATTCGGGGCGATTGTTATCAGTACCCACATAGGTGATCACCCCCTTATCAATGGCCAGCACACCGTTATTGATGACGGTACCATCGCCCACATGAATCGTGGCATTGGTGATTGCAATGGGTTCCGCCTGATCGGGTGCTGGCGTTGGCACTATGGCCTGCGACATGGGTACGGAAACTGTCAGCAACGTTGTCAGGATTAAAGCTGAGTAGGTGCGCATGGTTTACTCCTGTTTTGCTGCAGTAATTTTGGAAATGATTCTGGCACGTTCATCGGCAATGTTGCGTCGTAACTGTAGATCGCGCGCACGATCAAAATAGGCAACGCCATCTACCCAGGTGGTTTGTGCCAAGGCATACACAGACAAAGGATGGTCATTCCACAGCACCAGGTCAGCGTCTTTACCGACCCGGATACTGCCCATTCTGTCGTCGAGATGCAGCAATTTGGCAGGATTCAGAGTGACCATTTTTAAGGCATCTGACTCGCTGACTTCTCCATACTTGACCATTTTTCCGGCTTCCTGATTCAGGCGGCGCGACATCTCTGCGTCGTCTGAGTTCAATGCCACCACCATACCGGCCTGTTGCATCAGGGCCGCATTGTAGGGAATGGCCTCACGCACCTCCCATTTATAAGCCCACCAATCGGCAAAGGTAGAACCACCGGCCCCATGTTCTGCCATTTTGTCAGCGACTTTGTAACCTTCCAGAATGTGCGTGAAAGTGTTGATCGTAAAATCAAAACTGTCTGCCACATGCAGCAGCATATTGATCTCTGACTGTACGTAGGAATGCGCTGTCACGTAACGCTCACCGTTTAATACTTCCAGCATGGCCTCATTAACCAGATCACGCCGCGGGGCAAGTGCGCTGCGACGCTGTGAGGCAGACAAGGCGTTGTAGTTGTTCCAACGCTGTTCATACTCACGCGCCTGACTGAAGGCATCAATAAAAACCTGCTCCACACCCATGCGGGTCTGGGGATAACGCAGAGAAGCCGGATTGGTGCTGCGTTTAACGTTTTCACCCAGTGCAAATTTGATGAACTCGGCACCATTTTCAATGCGCAAGCCTTGTGGACTGAGTCCCCAGCGCATTTTGATCAAGGACGATTGTCCGCCAATCGGATTGGCCGAACCGTGTAACTGCTGCGCGGCGACAACACCCCCTGCGAGGTTGCGATAGATATTGACGTCTTGCGAGTCGACCACATCGCGGATGCGCACCATGCTGGAGTTAGTCGCGCCTTCATTGATTGCAAACAATGCAATATGGGTATGCTCATCAATGATGCCGGGCGTCAGATGCTGGCCTGTACCATCAACGACCATCGCATTACCTGCATCAAGATTGTTACCAACAGCGGCGATCTTGCCCGCGCGAACCAATACATCCGTCTGTATGATGCCTGCGTCTTCGTTGGTCCACACCGTGGCACCGCGAATCAGAGTATCTTCTTGCACTGGCAAGGTTTCGCTGCCATAAGCGGCAAAGGGATACATAACCGGCGATGGCAAGGCTACTGCAGCGTCATCTGCAGCCTGTTGTTCACTGACCACTTCCGGCAGATCGGCAACACGACTCAACTGCCAGGTAATGGCCTCACCCGTTGCGGTCAAGCCGCTGCCCTGCCAACCATTGGTATTTGCCCAACCGCTCAGTCTGGTGCTGCCGGCATCATCTGCAAGACCAAAATTGATGGTCATCAATTCAGGCGTCAAGTTTATCGAGATATGAGCACCCTCAATTGCGTTATCACCCGTGGCTTCCATCAATTTGCCGTCGGGCTTGCCCGCTTTAAAATCAATATTCACGGCCAGTCGACGCTCACCTGCGAGCAACTCATAGCGACCACGATGCGACTCAGTACTGTCTGACAGCACAAAGCGCTCACCCTGCACCCAGTTCTCTAACAGTCGGGTGCCATCATCAAACAAAGGGCCGGATGCCACCAAAAGATTGGCGAGACGACCCGTTTGCAGGCTGCCCACACGATCGTCGACGCTCAACATCTCGGCGGGCACTTGTGTCAACGCCGCGATTGCCACGTCGGCTGGCAAACCATTACGCACGGACAACCGAATATTGTCGTGAAATTTTTGTTCTGCACCCGCACTGGTAATTGCAAACCGGATGCCCTGCTCGTGCAGTAAACGCAAATTGAAGGGTGCCAGCTCCCAGTGTTTCAAGTCGGTGAAAGACACATCGTCCGCCACAAACGGATCGGCCACCTCAGGTGCGTCCGGAAAATTCACCGGCACAATCAAACTGGCACCTGTTGCTGCCAACTCTGGTGCGCGTTGATAGGCATCGTTACCCGTTTTAATCAGATACTCGGCACCAACCTCTCTGGCGACTTCATGCAAGGTAAGTGCCTGATGCCAATTGCCTACTTCCATGACTTGCGGCAAAGACCGGTTTTTTATCCAGGCTTCCAAAGATTCGTCCACAAAGGGTCGTGGATTATGTTGTTCAAACCACTGAGCATCCAGGTAGGTTTGACGAAGTAGCGCGATGGCGCCCATCAAGGATGACGGCAGTGACTGCCGTGAACTGCCTTTGCTCAGCGAATAATGTGCAGCGGCATCCGACAATAAAACAGACTCATTGGCATTTTTACTGCCGAGCTGAACCAGACTCGACGTGCCTCTGGCGATACCATCAGCGCGCAAACTCAGCACGGTGGTAAAACCCAGTTTGCGCAGTTCCTCGGCGCGTTTCTGATCAGGTTTGAACTCTTCGACAGCGCGGTAATGTGCACGAATGGCATCGTTGGCGTTATACGCCAAGCCGCTGGATTCCAAAACCTCCGCCCCTCCTCCCGCAGCAGGGCGCCCAGGTGCAGGCAGGCCATAACCGGTGTTTATGTCGATCAAGCCCGGATAGACATACCGGCCGGCCAGATCAATCACAAAAAAGCCTGCCGGCACGGTGGCAGAAGACAGCACATCCACAATGACGCCATCACGGATCAATAAGGTGCCATTCTCGAGCATTTGACCGCCTGGCAGATAAAGCGTCGCCCCGGTCAGTGCAAGCGCTTCGTTGCGATTATCTGCAATGCCGTTGGGTCTTGCGGTTTCTTGCGCAAACACCAAGGACGTTGTTGTGATCAATACCACCAGACTCACAACGACACGTCTGATTAAAAAATTCACCATGGGTACACTCCGATGTGGCGAGGTAAAACGCCATCATAGAAGCTTGGTGGGAAGAGTTCAAAAAAAAACGCCTGTTGGCTGAGGGTCAGCATACAACAGGCGTAAATACTACATACCAACCGCAGTATTGCGATCAGCCAGCGATCAGGCTGAAAACTGAGCGACCATCTCGCGCAGCGACGTGACATCGCCAACGAGGTGTTTGCTCGCTTCGGACGTCAAGGTAGACGCTTCACTTGTACGTTCTGAGTGTGTCTGAATATTCACCAGATTGCGTGTCACCTCTTCAGCGACCGCACTTTGCTCCTCAACGGCAGTCGCGACCTGAAAGGTCATATTTCTGATCGACGACACTGCCTGGCTGATGCTGCTGTAGGAATTGCCGGCGGCCTCATTAAAGTGCACACACTGCTGCGCCTTGTCCTGCGCCTCGCCGATGCTGGTAATACAGGTGCGCGTACTGGACTGAACTTTATTTATCAAGGCTTTGATTTCCACTGTCGATTTCTGAGTACGACTGGCGAGCGTGCGTACTTCGTCCGCGACCACCGCAAATCCACGACCCTGCTCACCAGCGCGTGCGGCCTCAATAGCAGCATTCAATGCCAACAGATTTGTTTGTTCTGCAATGCTGTTGATCACCTCAACAACAGACCCGATGGCAGTGCTGTCCTGACCAAGTTCCTGAACCAACTGGGTAATCTCGTCGATATTGCGGGCTAGCAAGGTCGTGGCGGACTGACTCTGTTGAATCGATGCATGCCCCTGATTCACGCTCAATTCTGCCTCTTCTGCAGCGGATGACGTATTGGTGGTGTTTGATGACACCTCATTGATGGCACTGGACATTTCAGTCACCGCCGAGGAAACCGATGCCAACTCAGCCTGCTGACGCTGAATCGCAGTGTCGGTCGCCTGCACCGCCCGCGCAGAATTATTGGCAATTTCTGATAAACGGTTCGATGACTCATCAACGCGAGTCAAAATGGTATCGATTCTGGACTTATTAAACTTGAGTGCCAGTTCTATCCAGCCAAGTTCGTCGTTTCTGCCCGTGTAAACTGCACGGGCGAGGGGATCTGAGGTAATCGCCTGACATTTGTCCAAGACTGAATTGAGCTGGCTGGCCAAGGCCAGGTTGACACCCAAGCCTATTAATACCAATCCGAGCCCGGCCATTAGTTTTAATGCCACTGAGTCGATGGGCATTAACATCACCGCTATCGCAAGCACACCTGTAAGCAGTTGTGCCACATGTTGTTTCTGTCGCCATCCCAACAAAGCCTGAAGACTGACGCGTGTACCGGAGACCAGCTTCTTATACAGCGCGATGGCATTATCAACATGGGTTTCTTCAGGGCTGACGCGCACAGATTGATAACCCACCACCTGACCATGCTCCTGCACGGGCGTTACATAGGCATCTACCCAATAAAAATCACCGTTTTTACAGCGGTTTTTGACCATTCCCATCCAGGCGTTACCGGACTGAACAGTCGACCAAAGTGATTTAAATGCATCTTTTGGCATATCACCATGGCGCACCAGATTGTGAGGAGATCCGATCAAATCTTGTTCAGCAAACCCGGATATATCAATAAACTCTTTGTTGGCATAGGTGATATAGCTTCTTAAGTCGGTAGTGGAAACCAGCTTTTGTGTTGAGCTGAATCGGCGGCGTTGTGACATGATTGTTTTGTCCTTGTTATCGGAAGACCGTTTGGTCAACAAACCATCTATCGGCCGTCGCTCACAAAAACTGTAGGGATATCCTTACTTCTTTGCAAAATACATGATCTACCTTAAACTTTTTAAAAAACCAACCAGAAATCCGCTGCCAGCCAGCATTCCGGACAATGCCATGTGTGGACGTTTTAACGTATTCGACTCACCTGAGGTGCAACTGCTGCTCAAATTATTAGCTGTTGAAGGTGCGCAATTGCGCTATTCCGGGGACATTGCGCCAGGCGCGACCATTTCTATCATTCGCCAG
>JAUSPW010000221.1 GCA_030652635.1 Pseudohongiella sp.
GAGTAGCGTGATGCCACGCTCAATTCAAGATTACTCAGAATTGGTACTGCAAATTCCACATAGGCTTCGTCTACATCATATCCACCACGTGTAGCCAATGAAGAACCCGCCGTTGAAACACCCAGCAGTTGCAAGGAATCAGGCTGTGAGAAGCCATTTACTTTGCGGCGCTCAAGACCAACTGCCATGCCCAGCTCTCCCGCCGGCAGATCCATGATTGGACCGGCAGCGTTAAACGTGAGACCTGACATATCATTGCCACCCTGTGTCATAGACACATAATTGCCGCTGATGTACTGCAGCATCTCAGGCGTTACAGCAGTAGCCGTGCCCGGCTGACCAAAAATGTTCAATGGCACACAACCGTTGATGATACCTGCGGCTGTACCGTCAGTACTGCAGAACAGGTTACCACCGGCGTCTCTGTAAGTCGGACCCACCGCCTCAGCGACGCGCTCTAGTTGAAAATAACCAATGTCAGTAACGCTGGCATCGTTCTCGCCGTAAAAGCCGGACAAGTCCCAATACCATGTACCGATATCACCGGTCAGACCTAGAGTAATCTGGTGCGTATTGGTCTCGTGCACCTGATCGCGACCACCCGTCTCTTCCATACGACGACGCCAATCAGTCAGCGTCATGGTTGCACCAGTGACACTGTGTTTTGGGCCCTGCGTGATGTTGTAGTAGTTCAGTGGCGAGTAAGGAGCAGCCGTACCAAAAAACGCCAGAGGCGCCAAAGGCTCTGGTGCGATCAAGCGCTGGGACGCACGGTGTGTGAACATCACCTCACCATTGAATTCTACGTTTTTCAACGCACCCATATCACCCAGTTCATAGTTACCAAACGCGCTGAAACCCCAACGCTCATTTGGCGTCTGTGTGTAGTTGGCAGGCGCGTAATTGTACGGATCGTTCACGCCACTGTAAGGACGCCAAGCACCGTATTCCTTGCCACGCGTGTAGGGCACGCCGTCACCGCCCACAGATGCCGGGCTCACATGACGACCCCAAGGCGTTGCGGACGAACCACCAATCGCTTGACCGGTTGGATCCCAATAGGGATGGAAGTTGATTTCAGCTTCAGAGTATTTGCGATCACCCGCCCAGATTGGTTTTTGTTCGGTGTAGTAGCCCGACACCACAAAATTACCACGCTCACCGGCAGTACCCAGGTTAAAGTCGACAGTGCTTTGATCACCATCCTTTTCACTGGTCTGGCCCGAAGTGATATTCACCTGGGCACCAGAATAATCCTGACGGGTAATGATGTTGACCACACCAGCGACAGCGTCAGAACCGTAAACGGCAGAGGCGCCGTCTTTCAGAATTTCAACACGCTCGATCATGGCTGGCGGGATGTTGTTCAAGTCGACAACAGAGTCCGCACCAAGACCTGACGCTACTACGCGGCGACCATTGATCAGTACCAGCGTTCTGGCAGAACCCAGACCGCGAAGCGAGAAGTTGACCGAGCCTGAACCGCCATTGTTGACGCCAGTGTTTACTGCAGCGCCTGCTGAATAAGGCATACGCTGAAGAATATCACCCAGGCTGACCTGGCTTTGTGTATCTATCATACTGCGGTCGATCACGCTGACCGGGTTAAAACCTTCGAGGTCTGCACGACGGATACGCGAACCAGTAACAACAACCTCTTCCAGTGTTTCAGCAGCTTGTTGTGCATAGCTGACAGAAGGAATGGCTGCAAAGGCACCCAATCCCATTAAACTTGCGATCGCAAACGAGAGTTTTTTTGATTTCATAGTAGTCCCCTACAAGTAGTATTTGAGCTTCCTGACTCTTACTCTTATTTCCATTCGACATATTGATATGACAATGTGACGAATATGACAGGGATTTTACTGAACAGGCTCATTAAATCAATCGATCGCCGCAATCAATACGTAATTTAGGCAAAAAGTAACGTACAAATACGTTAAATTGCCCAAAAACACACAATTCAGGGAAGAAATACAATATTAAAGAGGAATATTTGAAGTGGTGCCGACACCAGGAGTCGAACCCGGGACCTACTGATTACAAGTCAGTTGCTCTACCACAGCTGAGCTATGTCGGCATGATTGGCATCAGGCAAGCTGCGTTGCCGTCTGATCATTCAGGCCGCGCATACTACCAGCGGCTCCGCATGCCGGCAAGCCGTTTTATAAAATTTTTTGCACAAGACTGCCAAGGCGCCGAATAACCTGACACAACAATACAAATCAATCTGCGTTATCCAGACAATTGAACGACTTAAACGAATGAGATAACGTAGACTTCAGCGTATTAAACCAAACACACTGGGTTTCGTCAGTAAGGTAGGCAAGGAATGACTATGGCAGTCGGCAACACCGGTTGGAATGCGCTGGCCGCGCAACAACTGCGCATAACGCAGTCTGGCGCCACTATCAAGGATCTGTTCGACAGCGATCCGCAACGCGTTACGCAGATGACACACCGATGCGCCAGCATCCTGGTTGATCTTTCCAAACATCTTATAGACTCAGCCGCACTGGATGCTTTGTTATCAATCGCTCACGAGCAAAAACTGGGCGATGCCATCCGTGCTATGTTCGACGGCGAGCCTATTAACAACACCGAAAACAGGCCCGCTCTTCATGTTGCACTGCGCGGGCACGTTCCCACAAAAATGCCTGAGGTGGCGGGCACAGTCAGCGCTACCTTGCAAAAGATAGGCAGTTTTGTAGAGCAGGTGCACTCTGGCGCCTGGAAAGGCTTTTCTCAACAAGCCATTACCACCATCGTCAATATAGGCATAGGCGGTTCCGATCTTGGGCCGGCCATGGCGACTGCAGCATTGAGATCCTTTCATCACCCGAATATTCGCTGCATGTTTGTTTCCAACGTAGATCCCGCCCACATTCGCAGTGTGTTGCACGGGTTGGAGGCGGACAAAACACTGTTTGTTATTGCCTCAAAGACGTTTACTACTCTGGAGACTCTGAGCAATGCCCGACTGGCAAGGGCATGGTATTTAAGCGAAGGTGGAACCGAGCAGGATATTCACCGGCATTTTGTTGCGGTTTCCAGCAACGTGCCAGCCGCGCAAGCCTTTGGAATAAATTCAGACAATATTTTCCCCATGTGGGACTGGGTGGGTGGCCGCTATTCTCTGTGGTCAGCCATCGGCCTGTCGATTGCGCTGGCAACGTCCATGTCCGTATTTGAACAACTGCTGGATGGCGCTGCCGACGCCGACTCACACTTTTTAACAACACCGTTACAAAACAATGTTCCTGTACTGATGGGACTGCTGGCTGTGTGGTATCGCAATTTCTGGCACTGCGACAGCCATGTTGTTTTGCCTTATTCACAAGACTTGCATTTGCTGCCCGCGTTTTTGCAACAATTGGAAATGGAGAGCCTTGGCAAAACGGTAGACCGCCTGGGTAACTCGGTGCCTTTTCAGACTGGTCCAGTGATCTGGGGCAGCGCCGGCACCAATGGCCAACATTCATTTCATCAACTGCTGCATCAGGGATCGAGCATGATTCCTGCCGACTTCATTGCCGTAGCGACTCTCCAGGGCACTGAGGATCAGCAGCAGCACCAACACTTGTTGGCTAACTGCCTTGCTCAGAGCCGTGCGTTGATGTGCGGCAAAACTTACGAAGAGGCATTTGAAGAGAACATCAAAAAAGGTTTGTCGTCTGAACAGGCCAACCGCTTGGCTCACCATCGTCAGGTGCCGGGTAGCCGGCCCAGCAGCACATTGTTGTTACCGACACTCAACCCGCACGCACTCGGTACCCTGATAGCGCTGTATGAGCATAAAGTCTATGTTCAGAGTGTCATCTGGAACATCAATGCGTTTGATCAGTGGGGTGTTGAAATCGGCAAACAATTGAGCGGCCCCATGTTTGATGCATTGGGCGGTGATACCTTGGCGACACAATCGCTTGATGGGTCAAGTCAAAATTTAATAAAGCACATTCAGAACACCGCCAGAGATTTGCAAAACCAATGATAGAGCGAACCGAACTGGCACAAAAAATTATTGTTGGTAGTGAAGAATGGTGCTCGTTGCCACAGATTGGCATTCCTGCGATCAAAGTCCGGGTAGATTCGGGCGCCAAAACATCTTCCTTACACGCCTTTAATATTCGCGCGTTCTCGCGTGCAGGCATTAATTACGTCAGTTTTGAGGTACATCCTTTACAAGGCAACCGCCGCACCATCGTGCGCTGCGAAGCGGAAATCATCGATAAACGTGTTGTAAAAAGCTCAAGTGGAATTGGCGAAAAGCGCTATGTCGTCAAAACAGCCCTGCGCCATCATGATCAACAATGGGATATCGAGTTGACGTTGACCAACCGTGATTCCATGGGTTACCGGATGTTATTGGGCCGAGAAGCCATGAATGGCCGCATGCTGGTGGATCCTTCCTGTTCATTTTTGGGCGGCAAGGTCGGCAGCAACCAGATTGATCAGCTGTATCATCAACACACACGCGAAAGTGCAGGCCTCCGCATTGGACTACTGGCCAGCAATCCGGATCTGATCAGCAATCAACGTATTATGGAAGCCGGCGAGGAACGTGGTCATCGCATCCGGTTTTACGATGTCCGCCAGTGTTATATGAAACTTGACGCCGAGCATCCAGAGATTCACTACCGGGGTGGCAAACTACTTAACAACCTTGATGCTGTGATCCCGCGCATACGTCCAGATTTGACTTTTTATGGATGTGCCTTGGTACGTCAGTTCGAGAGCTTGGGCATTTATTCACTGAACAGCGCGCAATCTATCAGCCAGTCGCGCGACAAACTGTTTTCATTGCAACACTTACTTCAGCACGGACTTCCAATACCCACCACTGGCTTTGCAGACAGCCCCCTCGATACAGATGATCTGATCGACATGGTCAATGGTGCGCCCTTGGTTGTGAAACTGCTGGAAGGACCTCATCACCGTGGTGTGGTGCTGGCTGAGTCACGCAATGCCGGCGAAAGTCTGATTAATGCTTTTCGTTCATTGCAAGCAAACCTGTTGGTGCAGGAGTTTATAAAAGAAGCAGAAGGGCGCTCGTTGCGGCTACTGGTGGTTGATAACAAAGTTGTCAGCGCGGTAGAAAGGCAAGCAGCACCGGGACACTTTCGCAGTAATCGCCAGGAAGGCAATAGCGTGACCGCCGTGCGCTTAAGCGTAGAGGAACGAAAACTGGCTATACGCGCGGCGAAGGTAATGGGACTCAAAGTGGCGGGTGTGGATATCATTCGCTCACGCAAAGGCCCATTACTACTGGAAGTAAACAGTTCACCGTCTCTGGGCGATCTTGAGGATGTGAGTGGAAAAGATCTGGCAGGCACCTTGATCAGCACGGTTGAAAAACAACTGGGCTGGAAACGCCGCCTGGCAACTCCGGTTGGAACACCATTTGAAAAGCCGGCACGGGAATGATGCCATGCCAGAAAAAAACCACACAATGCTCAGCTTTCGTACCGCTGAAATTGAAGAAATGGATTGGGCTTACCAGTTGTTCAAGGAAGGTCTGCAGCAATATATCGCACAAACCTGGGGATGGAACGAGCTGTTCCAACGCCACAGTTTTTTAGCCAATCTGCCAGCCTCCAGCTTTGTCATCATCACGCGCGATGAGGAAGATGTCGGCGGTTATTGTTTAAAACATAAATCCGATCATCTGTATCTGGAAATGCTGCTGCTGACTGCGTCTGCGCAACGCAAAGGTATTGGCACACACGTGATGAAATTGCTAATCGCTCAGGCAAATGATCGAAGTCTGCCAATCCGCTTGAGCGTCCTCAGAAACAATCCTGCCCATCTGTTTTATCGACAATTGGGCTTTGATGTAATTGCTGAGGACAACTTCCGGTACGAGATGTCAATTGTCCGTCAATAGCAGATGCTGAACCTAAAAGTACTCAAAACAACGCCAGCAGCTCTGCAGTTTTTTCTTGCATCAACGCTGCATCAGCGCGTGACTCAACGTTCAGACGCACAACCGGCTCGGTGTTTGACATACGTAAATTGAATCGCCATTGGTCAAAATTCATACTGAGTCCGTCGGTGTAATCAATCACAACCGCATCATCACTGTAAATCGCCTCGACCTTTTTAATCAGCGCAGCCGCATCCTCCACCGTGCGATTGATTTCGCCGCTGGCAGGAAAAGCTGCCATGCGCTCAGCTACCAGTTCGGAGAGAGGTTTACCCGTTTTGCAAATCATCTCTGATACCAGCAGCCACGGAATCATGCCGCTGTCACAGTATGCAAAATCCCGGAAGTAATGGTGTGCGCTCATTTCACCACCGTACACTGCGTCCTCAAGGCGCATACGCTCCTTGATAAAGGCATGACCGGTCTTGCATTGCACTGCGCGCCCGCCAAACTCATCACACACCGCCTGAGTATTCCAGGTCAGACGTGGATCATGAATGATGGCAGCACCCGGATTCTTTTCCAGAAAACTTTGTGCCAGTAAACCAACGATGTAATAACCTTCGATGAAATAACCGGTTTCATCAAAAAAGAAACATCGGTCGAAATCCCCATCCCATGCAATGCCTATATCAGCTTTGTGCGCGTTAATTGCGTCAATGGTAGGCGCACGATTTTCTTCCAGCAATGGATTAGGCACACCGTTTGGAAAGTGGCCATCCGCTTGATGATGCACCCGTATAAATTCAAACGGCAGGTGCTCTGCCAGCGCATCAGCAACGATTCCTGCACCACCATTACCTGCGTTGATCACCAGTTTTAACGGCTTCAGCACACTCAGATCAATGTACGATAACAGATGCTTCACATACGCAGGTCGTGTGTCCTGGTGACTCAGCGTGCCTTGTCTCTCACTATCAGGGAACACGCCAGCTTCCGCCAGGGCGCGAATGTCATTCAGCCCGGTATCACCACTGATTGGGCGCGACTGCTCACGCACAAGTTTCATGCCATTGTAATCCTGCGGGTTATGGCTTGCAGTCACCACAATACCGCCATCAGCATTCAGGTGCGATGTAGCAAAATAAACTTCTTCTGTACCGCACAAACCAATATCAATGACGTCTGCACCCCCATCCATCAATCCACGGCTGAGCGCCTTACTCAAGGCAGGACTGCTCAGTCGGATATCGTGCCCGACCACCATGGTTTTTGGTTTCAGGTACAGCGCCGTCGCCCGTCCGATACGGTAAGCAACGTCCTCATTCAGCTGATCGGGAACGCGACCGCGGATGTCATAGGCTTTGAAACAACTGATCGTCATATGCATGGTAGTCAGACTCACTTGCGTTTGTAGATGTGCTGATAGGCGTAATTGGTGGCATCAATAAAACCTTCTACTGATCCGCAGTCAAAGCGCCGGCCTTTAAATTTAAATCCAAGAACACGTCCGTAGGTTGCCTGCGTCATCAGCGCATCCGTAATTTGCAATTCACCGTTACGCCCAGGAGGGGTGACACGCAAAATGTCAAAAATATCGGGCGTCAGAATATAGCGACCAATAATAGCCAGATTCGATGGGGCATCGGCTGGATCGGGTTTTTCAACCATCTGGCGCACACGGTAAACGCCAGGGGCTTCTTCGACACCACCAATCACGCCGTATTTTGAGGTCTCATCGTGTGGCACCTCTTCAATAGCCACGATGCTGCAGCGATACTTCTGGTACAACTTGACCATCTGCAGCAGCACTGGATCCTCTCCAGACTCGGTGACGCAATAGTCATCCGCAAGCAACACCGCAAAAGGTTCGTTACCGATCAAGGTCTCGCCAGTGAGGATCGCGTGCCCCAGCCCTTTCATTTCCACCTGGCGTGTGTACGAAAAAGTGCAGACATTGATCAGGTGACGAATGTCTTTCAGGGCAGCTTCCTTGGAGGTTCCTGCGATCTGGTGCTCGAGCTCGTAACTGATATCAAAGTGATCTTCAATGGCGCGCTTGCCCCGCCCAGTCACAATTGCCATGCCGTTGATGCCGGCCGCCAGCGCTTCTTCTACGCCGTACTGAATCAACGGTTTGTTGACCAGCGGCAACATCTCCTTGGGCATCGACTTTGTCGCAGGGAGAAATCTTGTGCCGTAACCGGCTGCGGGGAATAAACATTTCCTGATCATTTAGAACCAACTCCTGTTTGTACTCGACCATAAACATCATCAAAACGAACAATATCATCCTCGCCCAGGTAGGCGCCGGTCTGCACTTCAATCAACTCGACCCATTCGTCAGTCATATTCTGTAGGCGATGGCGACTACCCAATGGAATAAACGTCGACTGATTGGCATGCAAATCAAATACGCGCTCATCACAGGTCACCGTTGCCACGCCCTGGATCACCACCCAATGCTCCGCCCTCTTATGGTGCATCTGCAGTGATAACGAAGCGCCCGGACGCACCCTGATGCGCTTTACCTGGAAACCCGGTCCGGTCGCCAGCGACTCATAGGATCCCCACGGCCGGTACACCAGTGTGTGCAGCACTGCTTCTGGACGTGACATTTGCTCCAGCCACTGCACAACTTTTTTGACATCCTGCACCTGATCCTTATCAGCTACCAGCACTGCGTCCGGCGTTTCCACGATGACTGCATTGTGCATGCCAATTGCAACTACCAGTCGAGAATCCGCTCGGATGTAACTCTGGCTGACATTGATGACATGCGTATCACCACGCAGCACATTATTATCTTTTGTCTTGAGTGAACTGACATCCCAGAGCGAACTCCAGGCACCCAGATCATTCCAGGCAGCCTCCATAGGGACTATTACTGCGTTAGCAGTTTTTTCCATCACCGCATAATCGATTGAATCTGATGGGCAGGCAGCAAACGCTACCGCGTCAATGCGCGTAAAGTCGCCATCCGAACGCGCGCTGTGGCAGGCCTGCCGGCAATGGCGGGCAATTTCTGGCGCATGCTGCTCGACTTCCTGCAGCCAACGCTCATGCCCAAACAGAAACATGCCGCTGTTCCAGTCATAGTCGCCTGCGTCCAGATACTGCTGGGCAACTTCAAGTGCTGGTTTTTCCACAAACCGTTTTACTTTAAAGGCTGTCCGGACGGCGTCACCTACCACTGGGCCGCGCTGAATGTAGCCATAACCCGTTTCCGCATAAAGCGGGCGAATGCCAAACGTTACCATGGCACCTGCGCTGGCATGCTGCCTTGCAGTCTCTATACACGCATGGAACACGACTGTTTCACGGATGACATGATCCGCTGGCAGCACCAGCATCAGAAGCGGCTCATCGTCCACTGCCCCAGCTGCAACTGGCAATCTGCCGATCAATTCAGCAGCCAACGTGAGCGCGGGGGCGGTATTGCGCCCCACGGGTTCGAGCACAATGATGGCGTCTGTCATTTCCAACTGACGCAACTGCTCGGCAACCAGAAAACGATGTTCTTCATTGCAGATGACAAGCGGCGCGCCCAGGCCCGGAATCCCTTGCAATCGTAGCAGTGTCGCCTGAAACAAGGTTGTGTCGCTGTTGGCCATCACTGTGCCAGCAACACTGTGATCGCCAGCCGACAGTTCTGATGAATCTGTGCCAGACCCCGCCATGGACTCGGGAATTGTCATAAACTGCTTGGGGCTTAACTGCCGTGAAAGTGGCCACAATCTTGACCCGGTGCCACCTGCAAGAATAACGGGGATTATCATATTGCTTCCTTGTTTACCGTGACGCCAAGTCTATATCAGAACGTCGATTGCATACAGGTGCCAGCCCACGGACAGATATCCCCAACAGGCGTGTCTGGCAAAATAGTTCGATTATTTTGCTTTGCCGGGATAAACTTGCGCACTTTGTGAAACCAAGGTGTTGTTTTACACTTATGAATACAGGATTTACACCCAAAGGCTCCTACAGTAAAGACGAGCTGATTGACTGCGGTTACGGCCGCATGTTTGGCCCCGGCAATGCAAAATTACCGGTCGGTAACATGTTGATGCTGGACAGAATTGTGGAAATCAATGACCACGGCGGCGAGCATGGCAAGGGCCAAATCATTGCCGAACTGGATATCCATCCTGACTTATGGTTTTTTGAATGCCACTTTCCCGATGATCCGGTGATGCCAGGCTGCCTTGGATTGGATGCGATGTGGCAACTGGTCGGGTTTTATCTCGGATGGCGCGGCAATCTTGGAAAAGGCCGGGCACTCGGTGCTGGCGAAGTCAAATTCAGTGGTGAAATTCTGCCTACAGCCAGCAAAGTTACCTATGAAATCTCACTGAGCCGCATCATTGAGCGCAAACTTGTGATGGGCATCGCTGACGGCACAGTCGCTGTCGATGGCAAAGTAATCTATACCACCAAGGGCCTGAAAGTAGGTCTTTTTACGCCAGAAAGTCGCTTCTGATTCAACAAATATGTTAAGTCAGATCGCGCCAAGAAATTGATCGAGGTACTTATGAGACGTGTTGTGGTGACTGGTATTGGTATTGTTTCCTGCATTGGTAATGACGTACCAACTGTACTCGAATCGCTGAAAGAAGGCCGCAGCGGCATCAGTTACAACCCGGTTTACGAAGAAATGGGGCTGCGCGCCCACATTTCAGGCCGAGTCAACATCAGCTTTGAAGACCACATTGATCGCAAACACCTGCGCTTTATGGGTGACGCCGCTGCCTACGGATATATCGCAATGGATCAGGCCATCAAAGATGCCGGCCTGACAGACGCCGATGTTTCCAATGATCGAACGGGCATCATCATGGGTGCTGGCGGCTCTTCTTCGGCAGATCAGGTGGAAGCAGCTGATATTCTGCGCACCAAAGGCATTCGAAAAATAGGTCCTTATCGGGTTCCACGCACCATGGGCAGCACAGTGTCCGCCTGCCTGGCGACCCCGTTTAAGATCCGAGGCGTCAACTATTCAATTTCCTCCGCTTGCGCCACCAGCGCTCATTGCATTGGCAATGCGGTAGAGTTGATCCAACTGGGCAAACAGGATGTTGTGTTTGCCGGGGGTGGCGAATCTGAACATTGGACGCTGACCAACCTGTTTGATGCGATGGGCGCTTTAACTACGAGCCATAACCACGAACCTACTGTTGCCTCACGCCCGTTTGATGTCAGCCGTGACGGTTTTGTGATCGCCGGTGGTGGTGCAGTGCTTGTAGTTGAAGCACTTGATCACGCCTTGGCGCGCGGCGCAAAAATTTACGGTGAAATCACTGGATATGGAGCAACATCTGACGGGTATGACATGGTTGCCCCATCAGGCGAAGGCGCTGTGCGCTGCATGAAAATGGCACTGGCAACCACCTCGGGCAGGCCCGTTGACTACCTGAACACACACGGCACCAGCACACCGGTTGGTGATGTCACCGAATTAGGTGCCGTCAAAACCATATTCGGTGGAAAATCCCCGATTATCACCTCCACAAAATCCCTGACGGGTCACTCCCTGGGTGCAACTGGTGCGCAGGAAGCGATCTACAGCCTGTTGATGATGCAGCACAACTTTGTCAGCGCCTCAGCAAACGTCACGGAACTTGTGCCCGAGGCAGAAGGTCTTAACATTGCTACCAAACGCCTTGATGACGTCAAAATTGACTGCATCATGTCCAATAGCTTCGGGTTCGGCGGTACCAATGCAACACTGGTCTTTGAGCGTTATCAAGCCTGACACATATCCCCATGCGCTGCCGGCATTGATTGCCGGCATGCTGGCGTTTTTATTGATACTTCTGCCTTCTTCAGGTCTTGCCCAGAGTCCATTCTCTGCAAGCACGTCGACGCCAAACGTCCTGTCACAGCAAGCTGCCTTTCTGGATGTTGACCAGGCTTTTTCGTTTTATATCAGCCTTGATGACACAGATCGCATCAGCGTGCACTGGACAATCGCGCCGGGGTATTACCTGTACGCAGACAAATTCAGTTTCGGAATCACCGAGCCGGAAGATTTGGTCACCACACTCATACCGGTATTGCCAGCCGGTATCAAACACGAAGATGAGTACTTTGGTGAAGTCAGCGTTTATTACGAGCAGACGCGTGCCATGCTCAAACTGCCGGATGGCAGTCCGCAACAATTTACACTGTCTATCGGCTTTCAAGGTTGCGCTGAAGCGGGCCTTTGTTACCCGCCCACCAAGCGTGACGTAGAAATTACACAGTAATTGCGCATCTTCACGACGGATAACTGCTTTTGCATCACAAAACATCAGAGAAAAGCCACAATTTGGTGATGAAAAGCCGAGAAAAATCTGACAAAATGCCGGCTTTCAAAGCGCAACATCCGAACCTCGGACCAATAACATGGCTACCATACTTGTCTTGCATGGCCCCAACCTGAACTTGCTGGGTACTCGCGAGCCTGATGTTTACGGCAAAGAGACACTGGATGACATCAATCGTCGGTTGGCAAATACCTGTGTCGAGGCCGGGCACCATCTATTGCATCTGCAGAGCAATGCTGAATATGAACTGATCGATCGCATTCACGATGCGCGCTTTGAAGGCATTCACTTTATTATCTTTAATCCGGGCGCATTCACGCATACCAGCGTGGCCTTGCGGGACGCACTGTTGGCGGTAAGCATCCCATTTATTGAAGTTCATCTATCAAATGTCTACAAGCGCGAACCCTTCAGGCACCACTCGTATTTCTCGGACATTGCTTCCGGGACTATTACTGGACTGGGATCTCAAGGGTATGATCTGGCCTTGCAGGCGGCACTGACCAAGATCCAAAACCAACACTAATTTTCGATTTGACGTTAAAAAACCCGATAAAAGAGACCACTTATGGATATCAGAAAAGTCAAAAAACTCATCGAACTGCTTGAGTCTTCCGATATTGCGGAGATCGAGATCAAAGAAGGTGAAGAAGCCGTCCGTATCAGCCGCGCAAGCAAAGTTGTGCAACAGCCTATCCAATATCAAAGTGCACCGATGGTATCAGCGCCTGCGCCGATAGCGGCAGCTGCACCCGTTGCAGCGCCAGCAGCTGACGCTGACAGCCCACGAAAAGTCCGAGGCAACGTCGTCAAATCACCTATGGTCGGCACTTTCTATCGCGCTCCGTCGCCTTCATCGCCGCCCTTTGTTGAAGTGGGCCAGCATGTCAAAGTAGGCGATGTGATCGGCATTATTGAAGCGATGAAGATGATGAATCAAATCGAAGCAGATCATTCCGGCGTAGTGGAAGCCATTCTGGCCACCGACGGCGAGCCCGTTGAATTTGACCAGGCACTGGTCACCATCGTTTAAGGGAACACGCTCATGCTGGAAAAAGTCCTTATTGCCAACCGCGGCGAAATTGCTTTGCGCATCCTGCGTGCCTGCAAGGAACTCGGCATCAAGACTGTTGCCGTTCACTCCAGTGCTGATCGCGATTTGATGCATGTCCGCCTGGCAGACGAATCAGTTTGTATTGGCCCCGCAAGCGCGTCTAAAAGTTACCTGAATGTTCCAGCCATCATTTCAGCCACCGAAGTCACAGATGCAGTCGCCATTCACCCCGGGTACGGCTTTCTGTCGGAAAATGCAGACTTTGCAGACCAGGTAGAACGCAGTGGCTTCATTTTTATTGGCCCGCGCGCCGAAACCATTCGCTTGATGGGCGACAAAGTTTCCGCGATTAACGCCATGAAAACCGCTGGCGTACCAACAGTGCCCGGTTCTGATGGCCCGCTGGACGACAATGCCGAGCGAACGCTGACCATCGCCAAGCGCATAGGTTACCCGGTCATTATCAAAGCAGCAGCCGGTGGTGGCGGCCGCGGTATGCGCGTGGTGCACAGTGAAGCGGCACTGCTCAAGTCTATTTATGTCACACAATCAGAAGCCAAGGCTGCCTTTGGCAACGATACCGTGTATCTGGAAAAATTCCTGGAGAATCCGCGCCACGTTGAGATTCAGGTGTTGGGTGACGGCCTGGGCAATGCGATTTATCTGGGCGATCGCGATTGCTCTATGCAACGTCGACATCAAAAAGTGCTGGAAGAAGCACCTGCGCCGGATATCCCCGACGAAATTCGCAACCAGGTCGCTGAAACCTGCATCAAAGCCTGCAAGCTGATGAAATATCGTGGTGCCGGCACCCTGGAGTTTTTGTATCAGGACAAGCAGTTTTACTTTATCGAAATGAACACCCGTGTTCAGGTTGAACACCCAGTCACCGAAATGGTCACGGGTATCGACATTGTGAAAGAGCAACTCAAGATAGCCAGCGGCATGCCTCTGAGCATCCGCCAGGAAGATGTCGTAATCAAAGGCCATGCCATTGAATGCCGCATCAACGCAGAGGACCCGGTGTCCTTCATGCCCTGCCCCGGCAAAATCAACCTGTTCCATGCCCCGGGCGGTAATGGCATACGCGTTGACTCGCATATTTACAGCGGCTACACAGTGCCTCCCTATTACGACTCGTTGATCGCCAAACTGATCAGTTATGGCAGTTCACGTGACGAGGCCTTGGTGCGTATGCAAAATGCTCTCGATGAGTTATTGATTGATGGCATTCGCACCAACACCCCTTTGCACAAAGATATTCTGCGCGATCCCAACTTCCGCAAAGGGGGCACCAACATCCATTATCTGGAGCACATGCTGAACGGCGCTCACGGCAAAAACAGCTAAGAGAGCAAACACATGCCGTGGTTACAGATTAATGCCCGTATAACCGACACCGAAGCTGCCGAGATGGAAGAGTTGTTTCAGTCTCTGGGCGCGGTGTCGGTTACGCTTCAGGATGCAGAGGATGTTGCCGTTTTTCAGCTGGATCCGGGTACCACACCGCTTTGGCAGAACATGCAGTTAAATGCACTGTTTGACGCCAAAGCCCCTGTCAAATCCATCGTCAAACGCATCATCGGCAGTTCGCGACTGACCGAACAGGATCTGGAGATTGAAGAGATCGCCGATCAGGATTGGGAACGCGCCTGGATGGATGATTTTAAACCCATCTGTTTTGGCAAGCGCTTGTGGGTGTGCCCCAGCTGGTTGCAACCACCAGAGCCGGATGCAGTCAATCTGATGCTCGATCCTGGTCTGGCGTTTGGGTCTGGCACCCACCCGACCACAGCACTGTGCCTTGAATGGCTGGATGGCTGCGAAATTCAGGGCAAAACCGTTATTGATTATGGCTGCGGCTCCGGAATTCTGGCGATTGCAGCGATATTGCTGGGGGCCACAAAAGCAGTAGGGGTAGACAACGATCCACAGGCCATTATTGCGACCCGCAACAACCGTGAAATGAATGGTGTAGCGGCAGAAAAGCTCACAGTGTTTATGCCCGGAGAAAAACATGATCCGGCAGATATCGTGCTCGCCAACATTCTGTCCGGACCACTCGAAGAGTTGACGCCGGTACTGACTGGCCTGACTAAGCCGGGTGGTCATTTGATTTTGTCAGGGGTGTTGTCTGAACAGACAGAATCATTGATCCGATCGTACGAACCATGGTTCGACCTGGAGCCGCCCGTCATTCGCGATCAATGGGTTCGCATCACAGGCACACGACGCACGTGAGATAGCATGTGGACAATACTGGAATCCAGCTCGGAAAAAACGGCCCATCTACCCGAGTTTGATGAACCCCTGATTTTGGGAGAAACAGCCCCGGCGCCAACGTCCTGGTGGTTGATTGTTGTCAGCCTGGTCGGGATCTTGTTGTTGTCGGCCAGTTTTGTGGCCCAGCTGGTGTACTTCAACCGGGACACGTTGTTGCGCGATCCGCGCGCTCGCAGTGCACTGGAATCTGTTTGTGCAAGATTGGCCTGCGAACTACCCATTGTGCGCGACGCCAGTCTTCTGCGCAGTGTCTTCCTGGATGTTTCTTCTCATCCAGAGTACGAATCGATGTTGCTGGTGCAATTCCGCGTCAAGAACACCGCGCCATTTGCGATGCCTTATCCGTCAGCGGAACTCTCATTCAGGAACATTCAAAATCAGATTGTAGCTGCCAGGCGATTTTACCCGGGGCATTACCTGGAAGTTTCCTTGTTGCCTCTGCTGATGATTCCGGCAGGTGCAGAGATACAAGGCAAGCTCGAACTGCTCGATCCTGGCACAGAGAGTGTTAACTACACACTGGAGTTTGTTTATGAACATCAATGATCAAGCTCCTGAACCGATCCGCAATTTACATGGATTGCCAGAACTCAGGCCGTTCCGGCTAGGCAAACATCTGCTGCAGCGTCCAATTCTGCTCGCACCCATGGTGGGCGTCAGTGATGTACCCTTCCGCGAAGTGTGCCTGCAGCAAGGCGCAACACTGACCATTGCCGAAATGCTGCCTGCAGACACGGCCATGTGGAAGTCGGAAAAAAACAGACTGAGACTCAAACGCTCCACGGCTTGTGGCCCTGAAATTGTGCAGATTGCCGGTTTTGATGCCGGCATGATGGCAGAGGCCGCGCGCCTGAATGCCGACATGGGTGCAGAAGTCATTGATATAAACATGGGCTGCCCCGCCAAGAAAGTACTAAAAAAAGCGGCGGGTTCCGCCTTGATGCGCGACCCGGAACTGGTCGAACAGATCTTGCGCGCGGTGGTTGCTGCTGTTGATATTCCGGTCACATTGAAGATGCGCACCGGTTGGTGCCGTGCGCAGAAAAACGGTGTTGATATTGCGCGCATAGCCGAAGACTGCGGCATCACCATGATCAGTGTGCACGGCAGAACCCGGGAATGTCGTTTTGTAGGCGACGTTGAATATGACACGATTGCCGCCATCAAGCAGAGTGTTGGGATTCCAGTGATCGCCAACGGCGACATTGATTCGCCCGAAAAAGCTGTGCAGGTGCTCAAGCACACAGGTGCCGATGGACTGATGATTGGACGCGCTGCTCAAGGCCGGCCATGGATTTTCCGGGAAATCCGTCAGTTCCTGGAATTTGGCGAACACGCCACTCCGCCCTCGGCCAGCGAGATCAGCATCTTGATGCAAGACCATATCCGTGCCCTGCATGCTTTTTATGGCGATTTCCGCGGGACACTCTTTGCCCGCAAACATATTGACTGGTACAGTAAAGCCCTTCCAGGTGGCGACTTGCTAAAATCCAGTTTTATGACGGCAGACAGTGTCGAATCACAACAGGAACTGCTGCATCACTGGCATCGCGAAAACCTGTCAACGCTGATGTCCTGTGCAGCGCATACTAATAATTAACCTGACCACAGAGATTTTTCCCTGATCAGCATGAAAAGAGAAACCGGAGTGAGTACCAGTACTGTAACGGCTGCACCAGACCTTGCGTCCAATCGGAGTTTGCGTCAGTCAGTAGAGCAGGCGATGCAAAGATATTTTGACGATCTTGGCGATGACCATCTGACCCATAATTTGTACGAGCTGGTACTGAGTGAAGTCGAAGCCCCGTTACTGGAAGCGGTGCTTAAACACACTGCCGGCAACCAGAGTGAGGCGGCTACCATGCTGGGTTTGAACCGTGGTACCCTACGCAAAAAGATGAAACAGTACGGGCTGTTCAAGTAATCCCCGACGCCTTTCCCACCCTTTAAACTGCACCTGATTATTATTATGTCTACAGATAAAATTGCTGTTATTCGCCGCGCATTGCTGAGTGTGTCGGACAAAACCGGTATTGTTGAATTTGCCCGATCTCTGCAACAATCAGGCGTAGAGATTTTGTCGACGGGTGGTACTTACCGCTTGTTACAAGAGCACAAAATCACTGCCATCGAGATTGCCGACTACACGGGCTTTCCAGAAATGATGGATGGGCGCGTCAAAACCCTGCACCCCAAAGTGCATGGCGGCATTCTCGCCCGCCGCGAAATTGATGCGGAGGTTATGAAGGCTCACAACATTCCCCCTATTGATCTGGTGGTGGTGAACCTGTATCCATTTGAAGCCACCGTCGCCAAACCGGATTGTGATTTACCAACAGCTATTGAGAATATCGATATTGGTGGCCCCACCATGTTGCGCGCCGCCGCCAAGAACAACGCTTGGGTCGCTGTGGTGGTGAACCCTGCAGATTACGATCGCATTCTTATTGAAATGAAAATCAATGGCGGAGGCCTGACCCAGGCAACACGCTTTGATCTGGCCGTACGCACCTACGAGCACACAGCAGCCTACGACGGCGCCATCGCCAATTATCTGGGCAAAATTGTGTCAGCAAGCGAATTCCCGCGCACCTTTTCCAGTCAGTTTCAGAAAAAGCAGGATCTGCGCTACGGCGAAAATCCCCACCAGAATGCTGCATTTTATGTTGAGAAACAGCCGCAAGAAGCCAGTGTTAGCACCGCCACACAAATGCAGGGCAAAGAATTGTCCTACAACAATATTGCTGACACCGACGCCGCGCTGGAATGTGTCAAAAGCTTCAGCGATCCGGCCTGTGTGATTGTTAAACATGCCAACCCCTGCGGAGTCGCCATCGCAGGCTCCATTCTCGAGGCCTACCAACTGGCCTTTCAGACAGATCCCACATCAGCGTTTGGCGGCATCATCGCCTTTAACCGCGAGCTGGATGCCGCCACTGCGCAAAAAATTGTGGATCAACAGTTCAGCGAAGTTATTATTGCCCCCACTGTTTCTGCGGAAGCTTTGACGGTTTTTGCCGGCAAACCCAATGTGCGTGTACTGGAAAGCGGTCAGTGGCCAGCCAAACCTTTGGTGGCCTGGGATTACAAACGCGTCAATGGTGGCCTGCTAGTGCAGGACCGGGACATTCACCAGATCAGCCGCAGCGATCTGACGGTGGTGAGCAAACGCCAGCCAACAGAGCAGGAACTCGCTGACCTCATGTTTGCGTGGACAGTCGCCCAGTTTGTAAAGTCCAATGCCATTGTGTACTGCAAAAATCAGCAGACTATTGGTATTGGTGCCGGTCAGATGAGCCGAGTGTACAGCGCCAGAATCGCCGGCATCAAAGCTGCTGACGAAAATCTGGTTGTGGAAGGTTCCGTGATGGCATCCGATGCATTTTTCCCGTTCCGTGATGGTATCGATGCGGCCGCCAAAGCCGGCATCAGTGCAGTCATTCAGCCAGGCGGCTCAATGCGCGATGCTGAAGTCATTGCAGCGGCCGACGAAGCGGGCATGGCAATGGTGTTTACCGGAATCCGTCACTTCAGACACTGAGGCTCATCTATGAATATTCTGATACTGGGTAACGGTGGTCGCGAGCATGCACTGGCTTGGAAACTGGCTCAATCAGCGGGTGTGAACAAAGTATTTGTGGCACCTGGCAATGCCGGCACGGCAACTGAAGCTGGCGTTGAAAACGTGGCCATCGATACACTGGATTTCCCGGCCTTGGCGGCATTTGCTAAAAATAATCATGTTGGCCTGACGGTTGTAGGCCCGGAAGCACCACTGGTTGCTGGTGTGGTTGACTACTTCAGCGCTCAGGGCCTGCGGGCATTCGGCCCACGCAAAGGTGCGGCGCAGCTGGAGGGTTCAAAGGCTTTTACCAAAGATTTTCTTGCCCGCCACCACATTCCCACTGCGGCCTATCAGAACTTTACTGACATTGATGCAGCCATTGCGTACGTCAAACAGCACGGCACACCCATTGTGATCAAAGCCGACGGTCTTGCGGCTGGCAAGGGCGTGATCATTCCGCAGACCCAGGAAGAGGCTGAAGCCACCATTCGCGACATGTTGTCTGGCAACAAATTTGGTGATGCCGGCAGTCGCGTGGTGATTGAGCAGTTCCTGTATGGCGAAGAAGCCAGCTTTATTGTAATGGTCGATGGCGAGCATGTACTCCCGTTTGCCACCTCGCAGGATCACAAAGCGCGTGATGATGGCGACAAAGGTCCAAACACGGGCGGCATGGGTGCGTACTCCCCGGCACCGGTTGTCACACAAGAGATTCATGACAAGGTGATGCAGCAGGTCATTATGCCAACCGTGCGCGGCATGGCGGCGGAAGGCAATCCCTATACCGGATTCCTGTATGCAGGACTGATGATTGATGAACAAGGCAATCCCTTTGTCATAGAATTCAACTGCCGGTTTGGCGACCCGGAAGCACAACCAGTGATGATGCGCCTGCAGTCGGATCTGGCAGATCTGTGCCAGGCGGCCATTGATGGCAAGCTCGACCAGAAACAGGCCGATTGGGACTCACGCGCTGCCATTGGCGTGGTGTTGGCCGCCGGTGGATATCCTGATGCTTACGAAAAAGGCACGGTGATCCATGGCCTGGAAAAAGCCGCCCAATCCGGTCACGGTAAAGTGTTCCATGCCGGCACCACGCTAAAGGACGGGCAGGTTGTTACCAACGGCGGTCGTGTGTTGTGTGCAGTTGCCTTGGGCGACACTGTTACTGCTGCGCAAAAAGCTGCTTATCAGCTGGCAGAAAATATTCACTGGGATAGAATCTATTTCCGCAAAGACATTGGCCACCGGGCAATTGCGCGGGAAATTGCTGATACCAAGTAACCGGAACGAGGCTTATGAGCGCTACTGACAATCGGAATCACTACAGTCTGACTGATCGCCTGATTCTGCAACTGGATCAGGCATTGCACACGCTGGTGCCCGGCAGCAGCCATGCACAACGCACATCTCCCGCCACCAAAACCGACGAAGGCGACTTGTCGAATGCCGAACGCACGCTGGCGGCGGGACTGATGCGCATCAATCACACCGGGGAAGTCTGTGCGCAGGCCTTATATCAAGGGCAATCGCTGACCGCGCGCCTGCCTGATGTTCGTGACACAATGAACCACGCCGCAATTGAAGAAGTTGATCACCTGGCCTGGTGCGAAACCCGGCTGAAAGAACTCGACAGCCGACCCAGCCTGCTGAATCCCGCGTTTTATGCCTTGTCATTCGGGCTCGGCGCAGTTGCTGGTGCCATTGGCGACAAGTGGAGCCTTGGTTTTGTCGGCGAAACTGAAAAACAGGTCTGTGAGCACCTGGAAGATCACCTGCAACAACTGCCCGCTCACGATCACAAAAGCCGTGCGGTTTTGCAGCAAATGATTATTGACGAGAAAAAACATGGCGATAGCGCGATGGCTGCTGGCGGCGCTAAACTGCCCTTGCCAATCACTGCAGGCATGAAAGTGATGGCAGGGGTGATGAAAACCCTGACCAAACGGGTCTGAGGAACGCTTGGTGTCCCACCTTCCCCGTTTACTGCGCATCGTTTCGGTTTGCGCCAGATACCGACTTGATCAGATCAGTCCACTGACTGCAAAGGCCTGGCCGTTACGTCTGCTGATGGCAAGCATTGGTTTGTTTGCGGGCAACAAAACACGCGGCCTCACGCCACCGCAACGCTTAAAAGAAGCCTTGCAGGATCTGGGGCCAATCTACATCAAGTTTGGCCAACTGCTGTCCACGCGCCGCGATTTCCTGCCATTGGACCTGAGTGACGAACTGCAAAACCTGCAAGACCGGGTGCCCGGATTTACCTCGCCGACCATTTTTGAGGTTGTCGAAAAAGCCCTAGGCCAGCCCTGGCAACATCACTTTAACGACATCAAGGCTGCGTCGCTGGCCTCTGCATCTATCGCGCAAGTGCATGAAGCACACCTGATCACCGGCGAAGAAGTTGTGATCAAAATCTTGCGGCCCGGTATCGAAAAAACCAT
>JAUSPW010000226.1 GCA_030652635.1 Pseudohongiella sp.
ACCGAAGCGCTGCCCACCGAACTGCGCCTTGCCGCCCAGCGGCTGCTGAGTAACCAGACTGTATGAACCGGTAGAACGCGCATGCATCTTGTCATCGACCAGGTGGTTAAGTTTAAGCATATACATAATGCCCACTGTCACCTTGCGATCAAACTCGTTGCCGGTACGACCGTCATAGAGCGTGACCTGTCCACTTTCATCAATGCCAGCAAGTTTCAACATCTGTTTGATTTCATATTCACTTGCACCGTCAAATACTGGCGTGGCCATTGGCACACCAGCCTTCAGATTTTCTGCAAGCTCCATGATTTCGGTATCGCTCAACTCATCAAGAGGCTCTTTTTTGTTGCCGACCGAGTTGTAGATCTCATCGAGCAGTTTGCGAACTTCTTCGACTTTGCGACGCTCATGCAACATTTGATTGATGCGCGCGCCCAGACCTTTTGACGCAGCACCAAGGTGGGTCTCCAAAATCTGACCTACGTTCATTCGTGATGGCACACCCAGTGGGTTGAGCACCACATCAACCGGATTACCGGTTTCATCAAACGGCATGTCTTCAACCGGCATAATCGCGGAAATAACACCCTTGTTTCCGTGACGACCAGCAAGCTTGTCGCCAGGCTGAATGCGACGCTTGATTGCGAGGTAAACTTTCACAATCTTCAGTACGCCAGGAGCAAGATCATCACCTTGAATCAACTTGCGTTTTTTATCTTCAAACCGGTCATCCAGATCCGCACGACGACGCTTTAGTTGCGCCTCGGCAAGCTCTAGCTGCTTGTTCAATTCTTCATCTACGAGACGAAGTTTGAACCAATCATCTGCACCCAGTCCGTCAAGATATTCTGACGTCAGCTCAGCGCCTTTCTTCAGACCCGGACCACCAGCAACTGTTTTGCCGAGCAGCGCGCTCTTCAAACGATAGAAGGTAGCCCCTTGAACAATACGGAACTCGTCATTGATGTCTTTACGCACTTTGTCGAGCTGAGATTTCTCAATCTCGCGTGCGCGCTGGTCTTTCTCGAGACCGTCACGTGTGAATACCTGCACGTCGATAACCGTGCCCTTGACGCTTGAAGGCACACGCAGCGAGGTGTCTTTCACGTCGGACGCTTTCTCACCAAAGATCGCTCGCAGCAGCTTTTCTTCTGGCGTCAGCTGTGTTTCACCTTTAGGTGTCACCTTGCCGACCAGAATGTCACCTGCGCCAACCTCCGCACCGATATATACAATACCGGCTTCATCGAGCTTCGACAGTGCGCCTTCGCCAACGTTTGGAATATCAGACGTGATCTCTTCAGAGCCAAGCTTGGTGTCGCGAGCAACACACGTGAGCTCCTGAATGTGGATCGTGGTCAAACGATCTTCACTTACTACACGTTCAGAAATCAAAATCGAGTCTTCGAAGTTGTAACCATTCCAGGGCATAAATGCGATACGCATATTCTGGCCCAGCGCCAGTTCACCCAAATGCACGGATGGACCGTCGGCCAGAATGTCACCACGGCTTACGCGGTCACCCTGCTTGACAAGCGGGGTCTGCGAAATACATGTATTCTGGTTTGAGCGCGTATATTTGGTGAGGTTATAGATGTCCACACCCGCTTCACCCGCCATCGTTTCGCTATCATTAACGCGAACAATGATACGTGAGGCATCAACACTCTCGATTACGCCGCCATGATCTGCAACCACGCATACGCCAGAGTCGTGGGCAACATTTCGCTCCAATCCCGTACCGATGAGCGGAGGCTCTGCTCGCAATGTCGGTACCGCCTGACGCTGCATGTTTGAACCCATCAATGCACGGTTAGCGTCGTCGTGTTCTAGGAACGGAATCAAAGCCGCTGCAACCGACACCATCTGCTGCGGCGCCACATCCATGTAATTGATTTGCTCTTTCGGCATCAACGTGGTTTCACTGTTATAACGCACAGTTACCAGGTTTTCGACAAAACGCCCTTCTTTATCAAGCTTGGCGCTAGCCTGCGCAATAACAAATTGTCCTTCATCAATCGCGGACAGGTAATCGATCTCGTTGCTTACTACACCGTCAATCACACGGCGATATGGGCTCTCGAGGAAACCATAGTCGTTTGTGCGGGCATAAGTTGCCATCGAGTTGATCAGACCGATGTTCGGGCCTTCCGGCGTTTCAATCGGGCAAACTCGACCATAGTGGGTCGGGTGTACGTCACGTACTTCGAAACCAG
>JAUSPW010000231.1 GCA_030652635.1 Pseudohongiella sp.
GGTAGTGCACCGGGTGAATAACTGCAAAACTGTGCGGTTAGCCATGGTACCGGGCAAGGAGTTATAGCTAATGAATAACGCTGTCAAACTTGAAACGGAACAGCTGTCGTGGCCGCATAACACGGGAATGGATGCATTTAAACGCGCCTGGCTGTTGGAAGGCGAACCGCTGTGGGAGCGTGTGTTTGCGGTTCATCACGAGCGAATGCAGATAAAAAACGGCAAAACTGCGCTTAAAAATCTCCAAAAAATATTTACCTGTACATTTCGCCTGGCCAATAGTCAGGGTTTCCATTCCATGAGTTTGCGCGATCTGAGTCGTGAAACCGAAATCAGTATGGGCGGGCTATACGCTTATATCGGCAGCAAAAGCGATCTGGCGGCGGCAATTGCGGCTGTGGTTCGTCAAACAATTGATGATGTTCTATCAGACTTGACGCTTCATAACCTTGATCCCTATGAGCGCTTGAAAGCCCTGATATATGCCGATCTGTATATGAACGATATCTTGCATCAGTGGTATTACTTCTGTTTTCTGGAGGCAAAAGGGCTCGATAAAGCCCAGCGTGAAGAAGCCATTCAAATGGAATTTCGCTTTGATCTGCGCTTACAGGATATTTTCTCGGAAGGCATTCAGACCGGAGTTTTTCGTTATGACGGGGAATTGCCTTTGCTGGCAGCCGGTACAACGGCAATGCTGCAACAGTGGTACCTGAAACGTTGGAAGTTTCAACAATTGGGCACCAACATCCAACAGTATGCGGAATACATACTGTCGAATCTGTTAAACAGCCTTAACTATAAAAAGTAAGCCGCCGGATGTGGCAGCGGCCGGCTATCGATGACAGGGATGTCAGTCCGCATTCTGCCGTTTGATTCCGCGCTTGTCCTTATAAAACTTTCTTATCTCGCTGATGTCTTGCTCGATCATACCGGTAGGATAAAAAAAGTCAGCAAGCCCCGCTTCTTTTTTGGCAACATCCAGATATCCCATCAGAATCGGAACACCTGCATTATTTGCGATGTGGTAAAAACCGGTTTTCCATTCTTTTACTTTGCTGCGAGTGCCCTCAGGGGGCACCAAAACAACCATCTGTGGGTTGTCTTTGTACTGTTGTACCACCTGATCCACCACACCATGGTGTTGACTGCGATCAATGGCAATGCCGCCAAGCCAGCGCATGATGCTGCCAAAGGGAAACATAAACAGCGAGCTTTTCCCCATCCAGTGCAGTTTCAGCTCCAATTTGAGCACCACCATCAACATTAAAGGGAAATCCCAGTTACTGGTGTGTGGCGCACCTATCAACACAAAACGCTGATTTTCAATACGTTTTCCGATAGCGCGCCAGCCTGCGAAATGCAAAAAGGCTGATGAAATTGCTCTAAGAACAGGCGTTACAACTGGTGTATTAAACACCGTCTTCTGCATTATTTTTATTGTGTTTTTAGGTTTTTCAGACATTTACCAATCCTGAACAAACGAGCTGATGGATTCCTCTTGTAACTGCCGGACCGGGCCATCAATCGTACCCATATAGAGATACCCGATAATTGATTCCGCATCACTCACACCGAGTCCCTCACGCACAATGGGGTGTTCAGCCATCGGGCCGGTTCGCCAGATTGCACCGACATCAAGAGCGTGTGCTGCGGTCAACATGTTCTGCAATGCACCGGCTGCCGACAGGTGTTGCTCTGTCACCGGGACTTTGGGGTGTGGTTTGGGCGAAGCGATGCCAACCAGCACCAAGGGTGCGCGCAGTGCCTTTGCCCGAATGTTAGCAAGTTCGCCCGAACTTATATCCGGTGTATCGGCAAGGCTGGCGATTGCAAACAGATCGGCCAGTTTTTCTAGGGAATTATCGCGGATCAACAAAAATCGCCACGGTCTGAGGTAACCATGATCTGCTGTACGAAGGCCTGCTCTGATGATCTGTTCCAGCGTATGCGGATCCGGGCCAGGGGCTCGTACGCGTGATACAGAAACGCGCGTGTGCAGCGCAGTAAGTGCGTCCATTTAGTTTTCCAAGTAAGTCATTAAACTGACGGTGAGCATAAATCAAATATTGGTTTAATAGAATCGTGCGTGTAAGCTGAGTTCCCCTGCCGGGTGGTCGGTGGTATTATTTCCCACGCCCGTTTGCTGGACACCCAAGGTTATTGAGGAAGTCATGAGTTCAATTGCCAACGTTATCGCGATCAGCCGCGAAAGACCTGTTTATCCCCAGTCACTTTCGCGATGGTATGCAAAAACTGCCGGTCGACCACTGCGACTGGTGCTGAGTTTTTACTCGCCAGATGGCAATGAAGTGGCGATGCCGCTGGCAAGCATTTCAGCATATCTGAAGCGCGATTTCCCTTGGGTTGAACTGCATTTGTGCCCGATTTTGATTTTGCGTGATGAACAAGCCTACTCACCGGAGAATTTCGCGGCATCTATCGCTGCACTCGAGCCTGACCTCGTTGCATTCTCCGTGATGAGTCCGCACTGGTTCCCGATGGAACCTTATTTTGAGCAGATCAAAAAGTTGCTACCAGAAACTGCCATTTGTATCGGTGGTTATCAGGCCATGCTGTCGCAACAACAGACAATCGAGAACCGCAACATCGACTTCATCTGTACGGGTGATGGCGAATATGCCATGGGCAATCTGGTGCAGTTTATGCGTGGCAGCAAAGATGGCCCCGTTGATGGCATGTGGGAGCGTATGGCGGATGACAGCGTTGTTGAGACTGAGCCGCAACAGATAGGCGATCTTGCTGCTTTGCCGTTCCCGGACTATGACATATTCGAAAAGGAAGATGGTTTTAACAACGTAAACACCTCTATTTTTGGGCCCAAGGAAAAACTGGTGCTGCCAGTCATGACGGGCCGCGGTTGTCCTTACCGATGCACATATTGCTGTAACACACCCTTGCTGGATGGCTGGAAAAACAAAAAAGAGTTTTTGAGAAAATATGAGCCGCAGGCCATGGTGGATGAACTGATCAGGCTGCGAGACAAGTATGGCGTTGGCTACTTTGAATTCTGGGATGAGCTGTTCCTGTCGAATCTGAAGTTTGTTAATGCCTTTTTTGATTTGTATAAAGAACAGGTTGGGCTACCTTTTTCAATCAACTCACGTGTTGAAGTGATGAATGAAAAGTTCTGCGAAAAAGCCGCCGCTGCCGGTTGCCACACCATCTGGTTTGGTATTGAAAGTGGTGATGAAACCTATCGCAGCAAGATGCTTGGTAGAAAAATGACCAACGAACAAGTGATTATCGCGGCCGATAATTGCAAAAAGGCCGGCATCAATCGCCTGACCTTTAATATTGTTGGCATGCCGCTGGAAACTGCAGAAAATATGCGGCAAACGCTTGAGCTCAACCGCATCATTGCCCCGGAGTTTTTCTTCTTTTTTAACTATATCCCCTTGCGTGGCACACCTCTTTATGAGGTTGCGGAGCGTGAAGGATTGCTGCTCCACGACAGAAAAAGTTTGCACTATCTGTCAGGTGCGTTAAACCGCAGATTCTTTCTCAATCTGAAAGAATGTCCTGATCTGTTGACCCAGGATGAATTTGAATCCATCTGCTTTGAGATGCTGGATTTTCAGGAAAAAAATAATCGTCTGAGTTTTGCAGATGGCGAAGATGCGCCGCGTATTGTGAAAATGGAAGATACTGTCAAAGCGGAAAATGTATCAGCAGTGGCAGTGCAGGAAAGTGACAATGCGGAAGCTGAGCTTGAATCCAATACGCTCGATCAACTGGCGGTGAAACAGCAGCGGTCCTTGATGAGCAGCCTCAGGGGACTGTTTCGCAGCCCCTGAGGCTTGGCAGTCTGTCGATGTTAACTGGCCGGGGCGTCAGTATATTGCGCCCGCTCCAGTTTGAGCACGCGCCTGAATGTAATCCAAGATAACAACGCCATTAACACATTGCCGGTGAATGCGCCGACAAAAAAGCCCTGCAGTCCTGCCACCTCACTGCCAATCCAAGCCAGTGGCACAATAAACAGAAAAAACCGTGCAATGCTCAGGTACAGTGCAATCATCGGTTTGTGCATGGCATTAAGCGCAGAATTGCAAAGGATGATGACGCCCTGCATTCCGTAGCCCAGGGGCATAATCCAGAGATACAGTTTGATGATGTTGGCAACGGATTCGTCGCGGGTAAATACCGCAGCAATTAAACCGGCGCTGAGCGCCATCAGCGCATAAATCAGCAATTGCCAAGTCAATACAAACCGTAAGGACGTGCGACAAGCCTCTTCGATACGATCGATGCGCCCGGCGCCCAGATTCTGGCTGACAAACGGCGGGAGTGTGCTTGAGAGCGCCAGAATAACCAGGCAGGCAATCGATTCAAGCCGCGAACCCACACCAAAAGCAGCCACTGCGGTTTCACCATAACTGGCAACAATCGCGGTCAATACGCCACCCGCAATGGGTGTCAGCATATTCGAGCCGGATGCCGGGATACCAATTTTTAACATTTCCAGTGCTGACGTTTTGAACACGGGGCTTGAGGGCAGGCCCTTGTAAATCAACTCATGGCGAATAGCCAAAAAATAAAACAGGAAAATAACGCCTGCGATCCACGAGATCAGGGTTGCCCAAGCGGCACCGGCAATGCCCAGCGCTGGTATTGGTCCCAGACCAAATACCATCAGTGGAGTGAGCACGGCATTGATGAGACCGGAGCCTGCCATCAGCATACTGGGGGTGCGGGTATCTCCGTTGGCACGCAGTACCGAATTGGCGCAGATAATTGCTACCAGCAACACACTGGTCGGCATCCAGATATCCATATATTCGCGAATGACCGGCAGCAGTGCTGTGGAGGCGCCGAGTGCCAGAAAAATCTGATCCATAAATATGTAGGCGGTGGCGGCCAATAGCCCCGACAACACTATTGCAACATAGTTGGTGACCGTTGAAGCCTGTTTGGCTTTTTCGGTTTCACCACGCCCGATGTATTTTGCAACCACCGCGGAGGTGCCAATACTCAGACCGATGGCAAGGCTCATGATGGTGAACGTGACCGGGAAGGTAAAGCTGATTGCCGAGAGTGCTTCGGTGCCGAGCAGGCTGACAAAAAATGTGTCGACCAGACTGAAACTGAACATCATGACCATGCCCACAATCATCGGGATGGTCATGCTGATCAGGATGGGAGTGATTGGGCCGTCAGTCAGTTTCTGTCGCGTATTGGATTTTTTTTTCTGATTATTGTCGAGCGCTGCGTTTGCTGCCATGTCAGGCCGTCATTATGAGAAGTATCAGGGTGATCAGGCCTGGGCTTTCAGGGTCTGCCGGATCTGCAGCAGATGTTTAAAACACTTGGGGTTACCAAATAACATTTCCTTGCTGCCCTGGGTTTGCGGATTACCTTGCGGGTCGCTGAGCAGTGCACCGGATTCCAGCAGAATGAGTTGAGCTGCCGCCAGTGAGGTGTGATGTTGCTGTCGACACCAGCCGGCGTCAAGACGGCCTGCCGCAACATAGACCATGTCCAGCGCGGGGCATCCGCTCATGCGCAGATGCACGGGCAAAGCGAGTAATTGGGACTGCAGCTGCGGTAGAAAATCATCCTCTGATGACTGTTCAGGATCCAGCGCCACAAATGCATTTTCCAGGTTAAGCATTTTACCGATTCGCACACGACTATCGTTGAGCTGTGCGCCGTCGCCGCGGCTGGCACTGAATTCCTGATTGTTGACAGGGTTCAATACCACACCATGGGTAATGCCTTTTGGCGTTTTTAAAGCCAGTGATATGCAGAACGAGCCAAAACCTTTGTAAAAGTTGCGGTTGCTCACCAGTGGATCGATCAGCCAGACATGATCTTTGTCTGCGCCTTCGGTAAACCCACTCAGACGCGAGTCAATGCTATAGTCTGGATAAGCCTTTTGCAGATGGTAAAGAATGGTACGCTCGGCATCCAGATCCATACTGGTCACCAGTGTGCCATTTGTATCTTCAATAACATTGACCCGATCAAGTCGGTCACTGACGTGGATGATTTGTTCTGCAGCGCCGCGCGCCGCCCGAAGGGCAATATTGATAACAGGATGCATGGTGTCCGCTGTTTCTGATCTGGTTGCTGTTAAGGCTGCTAGGCATGTTTTCGAAAACGGCGCAATCATAGCAAAATGCTGGCAGTCAGTCCTCAACTAGTTGTTATAATCCCCAACCTTTAAAACCAACCAACCGGGAAACGTAAGCCGGTGAGCCTTTGGAGTTTGATTTTGAGCAGATCGACGGTGCCAGTGATTGACTCTGATTCTCTGCCGGATTTTGACAATATCGCGGTAGTGTTGGTGCAGACATCGCACCCGGGCAACATCGGGGCAGCTGCCAGGGCTCTGAAAAATATGGGGATTTCCAATCTCAGGCTGGTTGCCCCGAGAACTGAATTCCCCAGTGATGAGGCGACTTGGCGAGCAGCGTCTGCCACGGATGTTCTGGAGAAAGCCCGAGTATTTGACACCATGAACGATGCTGTCGCTGACTGTGGCCTGATCATCGGCGCCAGCGCGCGTTCGCGTAGAATCCCCTGGCCGGTGCTGACACCGCGTCAATGTGCCAACCACGTTGTGTTGGATGCTGGTAAAAACCGGGTTGCGCTGGTGTTTGGCCGAGAAGATACCGGTCTGAGTAACGAAGAGCTTCAATTGTGTCACTACCACGTGCAGATTCCAGCCAATCCGGAGTACAGCTCTCTCAATTTGGCGGCGGCAGTGATGGTCGTCTGCTATGAGGTGCGCGTGGCGATGCTGGAGCGTCTGGCGCCTGAGGGCAGCGAGCTTGCACAACGCGACCAGCGTTTTGCCGAAGATACACTCTACAATCCAGACAACGAAGTGGAGTTCTGGGATGTGCCAAAAGCCGATGCACATCAATTGGAGTTATTTTATGAACATCTTGAAAAGACTTTGGTCGAGCTTACCTTTCACAAGCCGGAAAACCCGCGTCTGCTGATGCAGCGGATGCGACGGCTTTTTACGCGTATTCGCCCGGATACCATGGAAATAAACGTTCTGCGTGGCGTACTCACTTATGTGGATCACCACGTCAAACTTGCCAATAAAAAGGATTAGATAAAACGTATGTCATTGATGTTTGATCAGATAGCTGAAGAAATTGCTGCGCGCCCGGAACAAGTTGCTGCGACTGTTGCCATGCTGGATGACGGCGCAACCGTGCCATTTATTGCGCGCTATCGCAAAGAAGTTACCGGGGGCCTGGACGATATACAGTTACGTAAACTTCAAGAGCGCTTGCTGTATCTGCGTGAATTGGATGACAGGCGTGATGCCATCATCAAAAGTATTGCGGAACAACAGAAGCTGACGCCGGAGCTGGAGGCGCAGCTACGGGCTGCATCCACCAAAACCACCCTCGAAGACCTGTATTTGCCCTACAAACCCAAGCGTCGTACACGTGCACAGATTGCCCGTGAAGCCGGATTGCAACCTTTGGCCGATGCCTTGTTTGCTGATCCGACTTTGAACCCGGAGCAGGAAGCTGCCGCATTTGTAAACGCAGAACTGGGCGTCGCAGATGTCAAAGCGGCACTGGAAGGCGCGCGCTACATTTTGATTGAACAATTTGGTGAAGATGCAACCTTGCTGGGTCGACTACGCGACTATTTCTGGAACAGTGCGCACTTGATGTCGGAATTGATTGTCGGCAAAGATCAAGAAGGCGCCAAGTACCGCGATTATTTTGACTTCTCCGAAGCGGTCACCAAAATTCCATCACACCGCACCATGGCACTGTTTCGTGCACGCAATGAAGGCATACTGAATCTCAAAATTGAAATCCCGGTCAACCCGGACGCCCCGCCCGTCAAACACCCGTGCGAAGCCATGATTGCCAATCACTGGCAGATCAAGGATCAGGGACGTGCGGCAGACAGCTGGCTGCAAGATGTAGTGCGTTGGACCTGGCGAGTGAAAGTTCACACACATTTGCAGACCGATTTTCTGACCGAGCTGCGCGATCAGGCAGAAACCGATGCCATAGAAGTATTTGCGCGCAACATCAAGGATCTGCTGCTGGCCGCGCCTGCCGGCAAAAAAGTGACTATCGGTTTGGACCCTGGCTTGCGCACTGGCGTGAAGGTTGCGGTTGTTGATGAGACTGGCAAGGTGCTGGATCACGGTGCCATTTTTCCAAATGCGCCACAAAACAAGATTGAAGAAGCAGCGCTGGTGTTGAAGAAGTTGTGCGAAAAATACAATGCGCAACTGATCAGTATTGGTAACGGAACGGCATCACGTGAAACGGACAGTTTTGTTGCGCAATTCTGTAAAGCGTTTCCGCAATTCAAAGTCAAAAAAGTGATTGTGAATGAGTCTGGCGCCTCTATTTATTCGGCGTCGGAGTTTGCGTCATTGGAGCTGCCGGATTTGGATGTGACGATTCGTGGCGCGGTGTCCATCGCGCGGCGGTTGCAGGATCCCTTGGCGGAGCTGGTTAAAATTGAACCCAAATCTATCGGCGTGGGTCAGTATCAGCACGATGTCAGCCAGGTGAAATTGTCGCGCTCTCTTGATGCGGTGGTGGAGGATTGCGTGAACGCGGTGGGTGTGGACATCAACACGGCATCAGCACCGTTGCTGAAACGCGTATCGGGTTTAACACAGACGCTAGTTAATAATATTCTTGAATTCCGGGACAAAAATGGTCAATTCCGGACCCGCGAGCAATTAAAAAAGGTGCCTCGCTTTGGCGAAAAATCGTTTGAATTGGCCGCCGGTTTTTTACGTGTGCAGGAAAGTGAAAATCCTCTGGATGCCTCATCGGTGCATCCAGAGTCCTATGCTCTGGTAGAAGAGATCGCGCGCCGCCATGGACGAAGTGTCAAGTCGTTGATCGGCGATGGTGCATTTCTGCGCAGCCTGAATGCCAAAGATTATGTGTCTGAAAAATACGGTCTGCCTACGGTTCAGGACATTCTGCGTGAACTGGAAAAACCAGGTCGTGACCCGCGTGGCGAGTTTGTCACCGCTGAACTCAAGGAAGGTGTGGAAGAGCTCAAGGATCTTGTGCCGGGCATGACGCTGGAAGGTACGGTCACCAATGTCACCAATTTTGGAGCGTTTGTGGATATTGGGGTGCATCAGGATGGTCTGGTGCATATCTCGGCATTGTCGGAAAAGTTTGTCAAAGATCCGCATGAGGTGGTGAAAGCCGGGCAGATTGTGAAGGTCAAGGTGTTGGAGGTTGATAAGGAGCGTAAGCGTATTGCGTTGACCATGCGTCTGTCTGATCCGTTGCCAACCGAGGGTGCACCCAAGGCGGCGCGTCCGGCGCCTACCACAGCGGAATCCGCCAAACGGAAAAAAGATTTTGATGCGGCGGCGCAAAACAAACGTTCAACCGGCACTATGGCTTCGTTGTTTGAGCAGGCATTGAAGAATAA
>JAUSPW010000234.1 GCA_030652635.1 Pseudohongiella sp.
AGCAAACTTTTTGAACTAATTAACAAAGGATTTGTCTTTTATTGTAGGTGCTATTCTCGCCTGCGGATTTGTATATACTGACCTTAGTCCCAAAATCCTGAATTTTTGTGTTCTGATCAAAACGTATCGCAAGATATGACGCTCGACTATAAGGGGAACTCAATGGCACCGACCACCAGAATCGTGGAACAACGGAGACGTTTGAACACCCTGTCAATGCTGGGTGCAATGGCATTGAGTTATGTGCTTTTCGCAACAGTTTCCTCTGCTGATCAAAACGCCGACATACCTGACTATTCGATACAGCCAACGCCTTTGGAGCGACTGCGCGCTGAACTGATAGAAAGCCTGGAGACCTCAGGCGCCTACGATTATGGATTGCTCGAGCCACTCAACAATCTGACAGCCGCCCTGATAGAAGACGAATCATATGTCGAGGCGAACGCACTTATAGAGCAACAAATTCAGGTTCTGCGCATCAATGACGGCTTGTTCACTCCCAGCCAGATAGAACTCGTCAAGCAGCAGCTTGGAGTACTGGCCGCCGAAAAAAACTGGGATCAGATTTTTGACAGAATGTCATACCTCGCACTTGTTCTCGAACGCAGTGAAAGCATGCCCGTCACCGACCGTCTTGCGCATATCAAGGAGCTGCGTAACTGGTCAAGGCTCTTATTGGCCAGAGGGCCGAGATTGCAGGAGCCTAATTACCTACTACAACTTCAGGCACTTGAAGAAATGGCTCTGGAAGTTGCCAGATCAAGCTTGAATCCTGGCCCGGAACTTCAGCAGCTTATTTACGAACGAGCGTTGGCAGAGCTTTATATTGCTTTAGGCATCGTCGCGACAACAGATACCAGTCGGCAATTGTTAAGCCGTAGCGAAGGCATTGAAACACCGGACTATCGACGAAATCAGGTGATCACAAGCGTCAGTGACTTGGAGGCAGTCTTTGGCGCCCGAGCAAGCACCGTTATTGATCGATCACATCGTAACGTTATGAACCGTCATCAACAAATGATCAAGTCATTAGCTGATAGCTCGGGGGGAGACGCCGACAAAGCACTTGAGGAGCTTTCGGAAACTGATCCGGAACAAGCCGCGATGATACAGCTGTTTATCGGGGATTCTGTATTACTGAGGCAACAATATGAACTACGAATGGGCTCCCATACCGGCCCGCAAAGAGGCAGCAGCGCTGCAGGATCTGCTGCTGGATATTACCGGACGGCATGGTCGCTGTTGTTGAAGGCGGGGCATACAGAACAAGCGTTGAATGATTATTTTTCGTGCCCCACGCTTTTGCCTGCAGGAAAGTTTGAAACCACACTGGCAGGTGTGCCCAAAAAATGTACAACCGAAGAGGAGACTGGCGAATTGATGTTGCCGGACGTTGCCATAATCCGCAATGGAGTACCTGGTTTGCGATATGAGAATTTGCCTGAAACAGGGCGAATAGGCACTGCAGCAGGTACGAGGGCAACACTGCAATTCCATATTGGCATGAACGGGCAGGCCGACCGGATAAATATTAATGCATCAGTGCCTGATAATGCCGGCGCCAGAATTCAAGGAAAAGCCGCCTTGGAAACACTCCAATTCAGACCAGCCCTTCGTGACGGTCGCCCCATCAGGTCGGGCCCGGTAATCTTGAAACTGTTTAGCCTGGAATCAGGCTGAACCATCGCCCTGGCCCAAACGTTGAAGTGGCACAATACCACTGTCGGACAGGTGTTTGATCTGCTCAGGCTCAAAGCCAGCCTTGCTGAGAATCTCCAGTGTGTGCTCAGCAAATTTGGGTGGCAAGCTTCTGATAGAACCAGGGGTTCTAGAAAATTTGATCGGAATACCGGTCATTTTGTACCACCCCTTATTTACAATCATTTCTCTATGCAGCGTGTGCGGATGAGCAACAACTTGAGCGGTATTGTAGATCGGCCCCGACGGCAGGCCTGCAGACAGTAAGCGCTCAGCAAATTCGGCACCATCCATTTTCATCAGATGCGATTCGATCTCAGCCTTAAGCGGCTCGCGATGTTTGACTCTGTCAGCATTGCTCAGAAATCTCGCATCCTGGATCAGTTCTGGTGCGCCCAGTTCGTGGCACAACTTTGCGAACGCCCGGTTGTTACCTGCGCCTATAAAAATATCGACTGTTCGGGTTCTGAAGGTTTCATAAGGACTGATATTGGGATGGGCATTGCCCGTTGCGACCGGAATATTCCCAGTCATGTTGTAGTTAACAACATGTGGATGCATCAGAGAGACCGCACAATCAAAAAGCGTCATATCGATATACTGGCCCGCACCGGACTTCTCTCGCTCATATAAGGCCATCAACAGCGCAACTGCAGCATACAGACCCGTACCCATATCCACCATGGCAACTCCCAGTCTGGTCGGCTCGCCCCCGCGCTCTCCGTTGACACTGAACCATCCTGCCATCGCTTGCACAATTGCGTCATAGCCCGGATATCCACCTAATGGGCCGTCGCTGCCGAAACCGCTGATCCTGCAATGGATCAAGCGTGGGAAACGTTGTTGCAAAACCTCGTGATAACCCAGTCCCCATTTTTCCATGGTGCCAGGTTTGTAGTTTTCGATCAGCAGATCCGCATCTTCCAGCAGTCGAAACAAAACATCACGCCCCTCGCTGCAAGTCAAATCCAGAGCCATACCTCGTTTGTTTCTGTTTACACCGATAAAGTACGCAGCATCTCCTTCATGAAAAGGAGGCCCCCAATCTCGAACTTCATCGCCTTGAGGAGGTTCAATCTTGATAACGTCGGCTCCATGATCTGCGAGCACCTGTGTGCAGTAAGGGCCTCCCAGCACGCGCGTGAGATCAACTATTTTTAAACCTGTCAGGGCACTGTTTTCGATTTTATTGGTCATGTGAGCTTCCATTTTTAAACGTTAACTGCGTGCGTGCGATTAATTCCGGCAAAAAAAACTCAGCAACCAACAACGACTTGCTATCCAGAAAAAACAAAGAGCGGCGCCCCCAACAGCCGTCATATTGGCATATCTCTGTATCGCCCCGTCTTAGTCCACGCTGCTTGAACAGGAACCCACCCAAGGGTTTATTTCCAAGATGAATCAACCGCCTGTTAGCGCCACACAGGGTTGTTATTGGTATCAATGAATGCGCTGCCACCCAGTTTTCGCCATGGCCTCCGAGTAGCACCCGCCTTGACCACATCAGTATTTTTTTTGGCCCTGTCTGGGATAAACCTGATCCCGGCACACTTCTGTAAACCCAGCCTTCTGATAACACACGAACAAAAAAAGTCCCGTCACTGATGGACTGAAGTTTTTTGGTCAAAGAACCGGGCGCCAGCAACCAATGTGCAAATTGGGCATCGGGCTTGGGGAAATGCTGTTTTATATGTCGCCAGTTTGCTGGCGCGTCAGCATCCGAACTTTTTAAGTGTCTCTCTCTAAGCACTGGAGCGCCTGCCTGTATCAGTAATTCTCAACTACGTTATACAGCGATAATCTTAAAAAAAACTCCCTGTCAGCATAGAGCCAACAGGGAGTTTTATTTTGCGTTACTTTAACTGATCAATTGCGAAGTTGTGGTCTTTGCATGGTTGCTGTCATAGAACCTACAACACGACGATTCTGTGCACGACCTTCTGCACTTTCGTTGCTGGTAACCGGACGAGACTCGCCATAACCTACGGATGTCACTCGCGCAGCGCTGACACCAAAGCGCTCAATCAGCACCTGACGAACAGCAGCAGCACGACGCTCGGACAAGCTCTGGTTGTAGGCGTCAGTGCCGGCACTGTCGGTATGACCTTCAACCACGGCAACAACGTTATCGTTTGCAGCCAGGAAATCAGCAACACGGCGGATGTCCTCAAAGAACTCTGGCTTTACAACGGACTGATCAAAATCGAACTGCACAGTCAAGTCTATACGCGCCACTTCATTCATCATGATTGGGCAACCACGCTCATCAACGGCATAGTTACGTGGTGTATCCGGGCAAGCATCACGGCTATCTGGCACACCATCACCATCGGCGTCAGCCACGGCTGCAACAGCAGGCGCTGGAGCAGGAGCTGCAGCAGGTGCGGCTGCAGAGGGCTCTACTCTTGTGGCGGGTGCTGCAGAACCAAGGTGGAAAACCATTCCGGTTTCGATGCCTAAGTCAAACGTACGATCAGCAATTCCATAAAAAGTGCGAGCAGCGGTTCGCCATTCAGCAATATCATTGAGTCTGTAACTGAATCCGGCACCAACATTCAAGGTGGTATCTTTGCCGGCATTCAAGTCAGCATCACCAAGTCCGCCCACAAAATACGGGGACAGGCTGCCAATTTTATTGTCAAATTTGTACAGCAAATCAAGGCGGATCGACCGTAATCGATCACGACCAGCCAAAGTATTCATACTGATTCGGCTATAGGTCAACTCAGTCGACAGATTTTCTGACAATCCATAACCAATACCCAGATTGTAACCAGTTTCATCACGGGATTGACGATCACTGTCAAAATCCATCCATTGAACACCAGGGGCTATATAAAAACGGCCTTCGTCCGCGCTGGCTGTAGTCACGGCAAATCCAGCGGCGCCGATTGCCATTGCTAAAGACAGTGCTTTGAAAGTTTTACGATCCATGGTATCTCCTCACGTCAGGCCTCATCGACCGATGACGTTCTTCAGGTTTATTGCGTTGTGTGGGTTTCGCGGGCGGCATTATACCCTAATATTACGAAAGGCAAGCGCGATTAACACCTTCGATCTGTGATTGCAGGCACAGAGCAGAGAAAATCGTTGTTCAGCCTCAACCTTGCCTGATTTGCGTTAAACATTTGTCATCAAAATGTAATATTGCATTGATTTAATACATGTCAGCTTGAATCTCATCGGCTTGCAAGTAAACAGGATTGACGGAATGACGCCGGAACCAAACATTTTAATTGTAGATGATGAAGCTGCCATTCGTGACATGATCGGTATCGCGCTTGATACGGCGGGATTCAGAAGCTCAACCGCTTCGACTGCCCTCGATGCTCACGTAAACATTATTGACCAACGCCCAGATCTGGTTCTGCTGGATTGGATGCTTCCGGGCGGCAGTGGAATAGAACTGGCCCGCCGCCTGAAACGAGACGAATTGACTGCCAATATACCTATCATCATGTTGACCGCCAAGACCAGTGAGGACAACAAAGTCCAGGGGCTGGACGTCGGTGTAGATGATTATGTGACAAAACCATTCTCTCCACGAGAACTGGTGGCGCGCATCAAGGCGGTATTGCGCCGGAGCACTGGAAATCTTAAAGACAAACCGATCAGGGTATTTGACCTTGAAATGGATCCTGCCAGCCACCGTGTCATGGTTGAGGACCGCGCCGTTGAAATGGGACCTACCGAATATCGATTGTTAAACTTTTTTATGACACATCCAGAAAAAGTGTATTCACGAGACCATATTCAGGATCAGGTGTGGGGCGCTAATGTCTATCTGGAAGAGCGAACTGTGGATGTTCACATTGGCAGATTGCGCAAGGCCTTGAGCTCTGCATCAAAGACTGGCATCAACTACTCTGCTCTGATTCAAACAGTCCGGGGGGCGGGCTACCGGTTTTCCACTCGGCACGACTGACAGCACAAATCTTGGCTTATGTGCACCCACTATCGCTGGTGAGTGCAAAACCTTTTCGTTATAGTCTGCAAAATGCTGTTCTACTCGTTAAAGTTTGAAGGTTCAAAGCTTGTTCTCAAATTGGCATGATGCAATCAAGCGATTGCTAATTTCATTTTTTGCATTGCTACTGACTGGGTGGCTGATTGGTGAGCCCGCACTGGTGGTTCTTGCTGGCACCTTGGGTTATCTGGTTTACCATCTCAGACAATTGCGCAGACTTTATAACTGGTTGCGCGATACAGATTTCTCGGAGCCCTCTCCGCCCCCTGAGAGCAAAGGCATATGGGGATACATTTTTGATGGCATATATCTTTTGCAGCGCAGGGAGCGCCAAGCCCTGCTAGAACTAAAAAGCATCATTGATAAGGCTCAGGAATCAACTGCTGCCCTCGAGCTAGCCGTTGTCATGATCAACAACCGAGGAGGACTTGAATGGTGGAATCCTGCTGCGGAACAACTGATTGGCCTGCAAACCCCAAAGGACAAAAACCAACTTGTTATCAACCTGATCAGAGAACCCGCGTTTATTGATTATTTCAACAAAGCCAAATTTAACAGACCTCTCAAGCTAAGCTCTCCTTCTAATCCGACCAATATGCTGGAGTTTCAAATTACCACTTTTGGCGAAGGCGAGCGCCTGATGCTGGTTAGAGATATTTCTCAACTTCATCGTCTGGAAATGATGAGAAAGGATTTTGTGGGTAATGTGTCGCACGAGTTGCGTACACCGATCACGGTAATTACCGGTTACCTTGAGACCATGCTTGACGACAAACAGAATCTGCCGGCACGGTGGATTAAACCGATTGAACAAATGGCACAGCAGTCTCATCGAATGGAGAACATCATCAGAGATTTGTTGACCTTGTCCCAATTGGAAACTCGAGCCAGTTCAAAGCAGCAAAGTGCAATTCAGCTTTGTTCGCTGCTCAGAGAAGTCAAACAAGACGCAGAGCAGGTTTTTGCAGACAAAGCGCACATCATCACGCTGGATTGTGCGGATGATATTTATGTTAATGGCAATCTGAGTGAGCTTTACAGTGCTATTTCAAATCTGGTTTTAAACGCTGCCAAATATACTCAGGCACACGGCTCAATCGTTTTGAGGGTAGAAAAGGGCACAAGAGGACTTTTAATAGCTGTCAGTGACAATGGCCCAGGGATAGCCCCACACCACATTCCAAGATTGACCGAACGATTCTACCGTGTAGATGAGAGCAGATCAGCAGACACTGGGGGTACGGGACTGGGTCTTGCGATCGTGAAACATGTGCTGGCCAGGCACAACGGAAAACTGGAAATCAGCAGTCAACCGGGAAAAGGCAGCCAGTTTACCTGCCTTTTACCTGTTGAGCGAATCGTGGAGCCGTCAGGTCTTGCACCTATCACACCAACGCCCGGCACCCAAGGATAGAAAAAGAAGCCCAATCGGGCTTATTCTTTACCTGACTTCACCTGCTTTTCCATACTGGACAAGCCCGCATGTCTGACATCACGCCCCATCACCATATAGACAACGTGTTCAGCAATGTTCTTGGCATGATCACCTGCGCGCTCCAACGAGCGCAGCGCCCAGATGACATTCAAAACGCGGGTAATGCTGCGAGGATCCTCAATCATGTATGTGATCATTTCACGCATTGCGCTCGCATACTCCATATCCACGTTTACGTCTTCTTTTGCAACCGATAGCGCAGCATCTTCGTCGTAACGCGCAAAAGCATCTAACGCCATGTTTATCATATGACGCACACGCTCACCGATGTGTCTAATCTCAATATACCCTTTAGACGAATCGCCTTGACTGGCAAGTTCAACTGCCAATCGAGCAATTTTGGCAGCTTCATCACCAATCCGCTCTAGATCATTTACTGCTTTGATAATCCCCAACACAAGACGAAGATCGCTGGCGGCTGGCTGGCGACGGGCTAGAATACGATGACATGCCTCATCGATACTCAGTTCCATTGCATTGACAGCAACATCATTCTCTCGAACGGCGCTGCCGAGTTCACTGTCGGCAGAGATAAGTGCAGCAATTGCATCGTTCATCTGCTTTTCAACCAGCCCACCCATTTCGAGCAGACTGCTTTTTATTTCCTCAAGTTCAATATTGAATTGCTGGGAAATGTGATGACTGTGAACACCTGCATCAGTTTTCATAATTGGAGAGTCCTCAAAAAGTAGCACTAGCATAAAGTCGATTTATGACAGAAAGATGACAATTTTGCCACAGTTGCGTAAGGGATATATCAATGCCTGTGCTCTAAGCTAGAATAACAGTTCTCTTTATCTCTGGTAGTTGTTATGAGTAATAATCAGGCGAATCCTGCGGACATGCAGGAGCAAGAATTGTCGATTCCATTGGAGTCAATTGGATGCCCCGCAATTGCGGCAGACATTGATCTGAATGACAGTAATTACTACCTGAACCGTGAACTCAGTTACATGCAATTTAACCTGCGCGTACTTGATCAGGCGCGCAACAAGCAACACCCACTGCTGGAAAGGTTAATGTTTTTGCTGATTTTCAGCTCAAACCTGGATGAGTTTTATGAAATTCGTGTATCCGGTTTAAAAAAACAACTTGGCTTCGGGCGACAAAGGCCTGGCCCCGACGGCAAATACCCGCAAGAGGTGATGAGTGAAGTTCATCAAATTGTGCGGCAAGCACTCCAGGAGCAATATCGGATACTAAACGAAGAGCTGTTGCCTGCCCTCGCTGCTACAAAAATCAAATTCCTTTATCGGCACGAGTGGGATGAAAACCTTTCATCCTGGACGCAGGAATATTTTCGAAATGAAGTATTGCCTGTGATTAGCCCCTTAGGACTGGACCCGGCTCACCCTTTTCCCAGGCTCGTAAACAAAAGCCTGAATTTCATTCTTTCACTGGAAGGCAAAGATGCCTTTGGTCGCGACAGCGGGCTGGCTATAGTGCCAGCGCCGCGTGCACTGCCAAGACTCATTAAAGTGCCTTCCCACATAACGCCAGATGGTGACAATTTTATTTTCTTGTCATCAGTTATACATGAACATGTAGAAGAGTTCTTCCCAGGAATGAAGGTAAAAGAATGTCATCAGTTCCGGGTCACTCGCAATTCCGATCTGGAAATGAGTAATGTCGAGGTGGAAGACGTCGCCAGTGCACTGCAAGGCGAATTGCACCTTCGCAGATTTGGCGCAGCTGCCAAACTGGAAGTAGGCGCCGGGTGTCCCGCTGAATTGACTGATTTCCTGCTTGAACGCTTCAATCTGACCGAGGAGGAATTATTCAGATTGGACGGCCCTGTAAACTTACAGCGATTGATGGCGCTGTTCAGCATGATTAACCGTCCTGATCTTCGGTTTCCGCCCTTCTCGCCCGGGACTCCCACAGCACTTGAAGAAGGAAGTTGCATTTTTACTGCTGTCAATCGTGAAGATCAGTTACTACTACATCCCTATCAGTCGTTTATACCGGTAATAGACTGGGTGCGGCAGGCTGCAAGGGACCCGGGAGTGATTTCTATCAAGCAGACCTTGTATCGCACGAATGAATCGTCCGAGCTTGTTGAATCCCTGTCTGAAGCTGCACGAAACGGCAAGGAAGTAACGGTCGTCATTGAACTCAGAGCACGGTTTGACGAAGAGGAAAACATTCAATTTGCAAGCATACTGCAGGAGGCGGGTGCCGTTGTTGTGTATGGCGTCATGGGCTACAAAACCCATGCCAAAATGCTACTGATCGTGCGACGCGAAAATGGTCGACTCAAGCGCTACGTACATTTGGGCACCGGCAATTACCACCGAAAGAACTCGTTGTCATACACAGACTACAGTCTGATGACATGTGACGAAATTCTGTGCTCCGATGTCCACAAAGTTTTCCAGCAGATCACAGGCATGGGTAAAAAAATCTCACCCGATTTGATACTGCATGCACCGTTCAAGCTCATGAAAGGGCTTGTGCAATTGATCCAACAGGAAAAACAATTTGCTCTGGAAGGTAAACCGGCAAGAATCATCGCTAAGGTAAATGCTCTAACGGATCCTGTAATCATTCGAGAGCTTTATTGCGCATCGCAGTCGGGTGTAAAAATCGATTTGATCGTTCGCGGGATTTGTTGCCTGAAGCCGGGTGTACCTGGCGTTTCTGAAAATATTCGAGTGGTTTCGATTATCGGCCGATTTCTCGAGCATTCCCGAGTATTCTATTTTGCCAATAATGCTTTCACTGTGTACTGTTCCAGTGCAGACCTGATGGAGCGAAATCTGCAGCGCAGAATTGAAATAGCCTATCCAATTTTACGAAAAAAATGGGTTAACCGGATTCTTGAGGAGCTAGAGCTTTATTTGGCGGATAGGCAGCAAAGTTGGGAATTGATGGCCGACGGAGCATACAAAAAGCTTGAACCCTGTATTGGCGACCCCGCCGATGGTGTACAAGCGATTCTGCTTAACTCGCTCTCAACACATGCAATGGCGAGTCGTTAAGGTCACGAGCTTTTATCATGTAGTGAAGCATCCCCTCTCGTAACGCAGCAGGGCTGAAGTGGAGCTTGTCTATTTCATGAGCCTTCATAAAACCGGTCAGCACTGCCCAACCAGGCAGCAGCAACTCTTTACGACTGTTTTTAAGTCCTGGCAGTGTTCGGCCAGGGTTTAGTGTTGTCTCTATGATGTCACTTTCCAGCTTTGCCAAAACGTCAAAATCAACCAG
>JAUSPW010000255.1 GCA_030652635.1 Pseudohongiella sp.
TACCTCAGAACCGGCAGTCGATATCGTTACCAGCGTCAACAACCCTCGGGGCACATTCGAGAACTCCAGGGTAATCCCATGCCAGATGGTGGTTTTGTCACCACTTACACGGACATCACCGAGCTGGTCACCATTCAAACCGAACTCAAACAAATCAACACCGAGTTGGAGCAGCGCGTTGAGGAACGCACACAGGCGCTCTCTGTCGCCAAACAAGCTGCCGAACACGCGCACCACAGCAAATCCAAATTTTTTGCGGCGGCCGGCCATGATCTGATGCAACCGTTTAATGCCGCCAGTCTGTTTTGTGGCATGTTGCTGCAGCGTCTCAAAAATGATGAAGCACGCCTCGCACTGCAGATTCAGCAATCGCTGCAAAATGCCGAAGAATTACTGACCATGTTGCTGGAAATGACCAAACTGGAATCAGGCAATTTGCAAGCGCACAAAAAGGATATTCCTCTGTGGGAAATCCTGTCACCGCTGGATGCAACATTTTCCATGCTGGCGCGCGAAAAAGGCTTACAGTTCAAAATGCATCCCTCCCAGATTGTTGTGCATACCGACCAGAAGATTCTGCAACGTATTCTGCAAAACCTGCTCAGCAATGCCATCCGGTATACCCAGCACGGCCGGGTTGTATGCGGCATCAAACGGCGCCCGGACAATCTGATCGAGCTGCAGGTGTGGGATACCGGCAAAGGTATTCCGGCTGAAAAGTTCAATGAAATTTTTATGGAATTTAAACAACTGGATCAGCAAGATCACAACCCGGGGCTAGGCCTGGGGCTGGCCATTGTTGAGCGTATGTGCAAACTGCTGGAGATTCCAATTTCACTTAAATCCACCGTCAATCGCGGCACCTGTTTCTCATTGACCTTACCCGTTGCAAGTTGGAAAAGCCCAGCGCTGCAACGAAAACGTAATTATCGTGATCTGTCGCAGTGGCAACTCACCGACAACACACATGTTTTGTTGCTGGATGACGCACCGGACATCCGCGATGCACTGGCATCATTGCTGGGCAGCTGGGGCGCGCAAGTAACCGCCTGTGCCAGCATCGCAGAGGCGATGCAGCATACAAGACAACCTGATCTGTTATTTATTGACTACCATCTGGCGGATAACGAAATTGGTACTGATGCCATCGTACAGCTGCGCGCACGCTGGAAAACGGACATACCTGCCATCTTGAGCACGGCGGATCCGGACGAACATATTCGCGAGCAAGTGGTGGAAGTCGGCGCGCTGTTTTTGCCCAAACCCGTCAAGCAGGCAGCGCTGAAAAGGCTGTTAAAAAGTATCGGACTGGGTTGAGTTATCTTCATCATCCGCACGCAACATGTCGTGGAACAACACCCCAGCCTGGGTTCTGTTGATCACACCGAGTTTGCGCAATATCGCGGATACATGCTGTTTGATGGTGGTTTCCTGAACATCCATCTCATAGGCAATCTGCTTGTTCAACAAACCGTCTGCAATGGCGCGCAGCACCTTGAATTGCTGAGGTGTCAACTGTCCCAGCTTGTGTGCAAAGTCACGATGCAAGGGATGATTGCCATCTACAAATCCACGACCAAGATGCGCAGGCAACCAACTGTCACCACTCAGCACGGTTTCAACCGCCTCAACAATATCCACCAAAGGTGCTGACTTGGGCACGTAAGCGCTGGCACCAAAACTCATGGCACGTTCGATCACACTGAGCTGCTCGTTGGCTGACACAATCATCACCTGCACATCGGGAAACTGATTGCGCACTGCGGTCAATCCGGTCAGACCTTGATTGCCCGGCATATTCAGATCCATCAACACCAGTTCAACATCTGGTTCCTGCTCCAGGATATCCATCAGCTGTTTGAAGTTCTCCGCGTCACGCACCTCGCCTTGCAGGCTGGCGCCCAAGGTCTGACGCAAAGCCGCCCTGAACAAGGGGTGATCATCAGCAATAATGGCTTTGATAGGCAATGGCAGGTCTCGCAGAGATAACACCGGAAGCTCCAAACTAATACAGGCCAAAAAAAAATGCCACCATCACGGCTGCAATGGTGGCAAGAGGTCAAGCGATATATTGCCAGATCAGAAGTTATAACCCAGCGACAGACTGACCGTACGAGGCGCACCATAGTAACCAATCAGGGTAGTGTCACCACCCAGACCGGTTGCATAACCATTCGGCAATGCCGGGTTGGCAGCGCCCAGGAAGGCATAGTTGCCTACCAGGAACTCCTCTTCAGTCAGGTTTTTGCCATGCAAACCGGCTGACCATTTACCATCAGCACTGGTCCAGCTCACACCCAGATTCAGTATGCCGTAGGCGTCTTGCTCCAGTACGTTGCCCAATTCACTCAGGCTGTACTTGCTGCGGTAGCTGTAGTTCCCCGTCAGCACCAGATCGCCGGTGGCAACCGGCATGTCATAGCTGTAACCCACGTTAATAGTGCGCTTGGGCGTGTTAGTGATCACAAAATTTCTTGTGATATCAATCAGGTTCAAGTTGGCATCGTAGCTGATGACGTTATTGAACTTGGCGTTGATCAGGCCCACGTTGCCAAACACACTCAAACGATCCGTGGCCAGCCAGGTGAATTCGAACTCGGCACCGGTTGCATCGGACTGACCGACGTTGCCCAGACGCTGGTTCAGCGCTGCACCATTGTTTGGATCAGGAATCACAGAGATGTACTGACGATTTTTGTGATCCAGCATAAATGCCGCAGCATTCAGACGGAACGTGGAGCTGAGGTCGGTTTTTACACCAATTTCATAAGATTGCACGTCTTCCGGGTTCGCCGCCGGCTCGGCGCGCTCCGCACGTGGGTTAAACGTACCGGACTTGAAGCCTTCGCTGTAGCTGGCGTAATACATGGTGTCGTCAGTGGCCTGATACTCCACACCAATGCGTGGTGTCACTTTTGACCAATCTTTGCTGGCATCCAGTACAACCGGGGTGCCGGTACCAGCCGGACGCACATACCCTGGCACCCAACCGGATTCCGGGTAAACGGTTGCGAAGATCAAGCCGTTGCGGACAATTGAATGCTTTTTGTCCTTGGTGTAACGCAGACCACCACTGATGCTCCACTGATCATTCAGCTGGTAACTACCATCGGCGTAAACAGCGGTGCTTTTGCTGTTGCTGCAACCGGCTACTTCCCGCGTCAGGCTAGGCAGACCCAGGGACTGGCCAAAACGCTCGAGGATGGCGTCAAACACACCGCATGACTCTGAATCGAAATAGTACAGACCTGAGACGACTTTATAGTTGTCAGCCTGATAATTGAGCTGGAACTCCTGGGTGAACCAGTCGTCCTCATAAATGGCTGGCACATCAAAAATGCGCAGCGGCGTGTTATCAAAGTCGATGCTGACTGGTGAATAATTTTCACGCTGAGATGTGATTGATTTCAGGGTGGTAGAGTCATTGACTTCCCACTCCATGGTCAGATTCATGCCTTCGGTTTCGACCTTGTTTGCGGTCGGCAGACTGGTATAAGAGTCATAAATGCTGGCCGGAACAGGCGCGGCATTGGTCAGCAGACTCGGCAGCAAACGGTAACCACCTTTGGAATTAGAGGTATCTTCTGTTTTGTCATAACCAAACTGGATAAACACATTGTCGAGCGGCGTGTATTCGGCCGTCACACGGTACGCCTGCAAATCCTTGTTGTAATTCTCTCGATTCTGATTCGGGAGATCGCTGACCAGGAATTTACCGAATCCGTCTCTGTTCAGGTTGGCATAACCAAACCCGACATAAAAATTATCAGTCACTGGAAGCTGACCAATCAGTTTCAAATCGCGCTGACCGTAGGTACCAAAGCTGACCGCTGCGTTCAGATCCGCTTCACCCGTCATACGCTTGGTGACATATTTGAGTGCGCCGCCAACGGTATTTTTACCGTACAGTGTGCCTTGTGGGCCGCGCAGAACTTCGACACGTTGCACATTCAGAATGTCCAGCACCGCGCCTTGCGGACGGGCAATGTAGACGTCATCTACATAAATACCCACACCCGACTCATAACCCCACAAAGGGTCTTCCTGACCCACACCGCGAATAAATGCGGTTAATGTTGAGTTGGTGGCGCGGCTTTCCTGCAAGGTCGTATTGGGTGAATACTGTTGCACTTCCAGAATGGTTTCCAGCCCGCGTGCTGCTATGTCGTCTGCGCCAAGCTGGGTGACAGCCAATGGCACCTGCTGCAGGTTCTCAGTGGTGCGGCGCGCCGTTACTTCGATACTCTCCAGCACGCGGCCGTCGGTCTGCTGGGCCCCAGGCTGCCGAGTCTCTTGCGCATAAGCGGGGAAGGCAATACCACTTATGGCTGCCGACACTGCTAACGCGCAGCTGGTCTGTTTGAATGTCATGTGTCTCATCGGTATTGCTCCCCGTGGATTTTTTATTTGTCGGGGGCCACCTTACTCCAAGTTCATCAGAATGTGAGTAGTACCATAGTATTATGGGTTGCACCGCCACATTGATGAACAATAGCCCTCGCTTGGCTTCTTCGCTCAGCCACTTAAAAAAAACAAAACCAGAAGAGGGACGTCATATTGGACGCTGTCAGTTTGTTTGGCCTTATCGGCGGCCTCGCTCTGCTTATCATACTTACCCTGCGTGGATGGAACCTGTTTATCAGTGCGCCACTGTGTGCGGTGCTGGTTGCTGTGACCAGTCAGATACCGCTGTTTACCGGCACTGTGAACTTTGTGCAGAGTTATATGAGCGGTTTCACCGGCTTTATCGCCTCCTGGTTTTTTATGTTTTTGCTGGGATCGATTTTTGGCAAATTTATGGAAGACACCGGCGCCGCTGACAGTGTTGCCGCGTTCATCACCGGAAAACTTGGTAAACAACGCGCCGTGCTGGCGGTTGTCATCGCCTGTGCCGTGCTCACCTACGGCGGAGTCAGCCTGTTTGTGGTGGCGTTTGCGGTATACCCGATGGCACTCAGCCTGTTTAAAGAAGCCAACCTTCCCAGACGTTTTATCCCTGCGGCACTGGCGTTTGGGTCGGTGACTTTTACCATGACCTCGGCTGGCTCACCCGAGATTCAAAACTGGATTCCGATGGAATTTCTAGGCACCACACCCTACGCGGCCTGGGAAGTCAGCCTGATTGTGGCCGTGTTTATGGCGGTGTTTGGATACTGGTGGCTACAGCGCATGATCGCCTCTGCGGTGATCCGCGGTGAAGGTTTTGTGGCGCGCATCACGGATCCACAACTGAGCGATCGCGCCCTGCCGCACCCGCTGACCGGATTGATACCACTGATCATTGTGCTGACCTTGTCCTTTATTTTTCATGACAGCATGCGCCAGAACGCGCTGATTATTGCGCTACTCGGCGGCGTGTTATCGCTGATGCTGATCAACCGGGCGTACTTCAAAAATATGCAGGAAGCACTCGGTCATGCCACCACTGGCGCGCTGATTGCGATCGGCAATACCGCCGCTGTGGTGGGTTTTGGCGGTGTAGCCCGGGTGACCCCGGCCTTTGACATGGCCGTCACAGCGCTGACATCGCTGCCCGGTAATGAGCTGATTGGCGCCGCGGTGGCTGTCAGTGTGATTGCCGGTTTGACCGGTTCTGCATCCGGTGGGCAAGTCATCGCATTGCCTGCAGTGGCGCCTCACTACCTGGATCTGGGGGTGAATCCGGAACAACTTCACCGCGTGGTATCCATTTCATCCGGCGCACTCGATTCCTTGCCGCATAACGGTTATGTGGTCACCACCATTCGCGGTGTCTGTCAGGAAACCCACAACGATGCCTACTGGGCCGTCGGTGCTGTCACGGTGATTGTGCCCCTGCTGGGCCTGAGCCTGGCGCTGTTACTGTTTACGCTGTTCTGATTGGAGTTTTACATGCACGGCAATATGATGGATTCGTCCCTGTTGATCATCGATCTGTTGAATCACGGACGTCAGCGTTATCCTGAACAGCAAGTGATTTCTCGCCGGCTTGAAGGTGATATTCACCGCAGCAATTACCTTGAAATCTGGCAACGCAGCGCGCAATTGGCGCACGCGCTGGAGGAGCTGGGCGTAAAGGCCGGCGACTGTATTGCCACGCTGGCATGGAACACACACCGCCATATGGAACTGTACTACGCCGTGTCTGGCCTGGGTGCCGTGCTGCATACCGTCAACCCGCGCCTGTTCAGTGAACAGATTGAATATGTCATCAATCATGCCGAGGACAGTTATGTGTTTGTGGATCTGTCCTTTGTGGCACTCCTGGAACCTCTTGCCGAGCGCTTGAAAACTGTCAAAGGTTTTGTGGTGATGACCGACCTTGCACACATGCCCGACACGACACTGGAGCCAGTGTTTTGTTTTGAGGATATGGTGCAGGATCAGCCAACAGCCTTCAATTGGCCACGTTTTGATGAGAACACCGCCGCTGCACTGTGTTACACCTCGGGCACCACGGGCAATCCCAAAGGCGTGTTGTATTCCCACCGCGCTATGGTGTTGCATGCAAAGGCCAGCGCTTCACGCGAACTGCTGGATCTGACCGCGGACACCGTTTTATTGCCCATGGTTGCCATGTACCACGCCGGCGCCTGGGGCGCGCCGTACGCCGCTCCCTTGTCCGGTTGCAAACTGGTATTGCCTGGCAGCGGCATGGATGGCAAAAGCATGGCCGAGCTGATTGCCTCTGAAGACGTCACGGTGGGATTGGGTGTACCAACCATCTGGCTGACGCTGCATAACTATTGGGCCGATGCCGGCGTGATTGAAAGCTCACTCACGCGTGTGTGTGTCGGCGGCGCCGCCTCACCGCTGGGCATGGTAAAACTTTATCAAGAGCGGTACGGCATTTACTGGCAACCAATCTGGGGCATGACCGAAACCGGCCCGCTGGCAACCTCCTTGCCGCCCTCGCCAGCCGTGATGCAGCTACCGCTGGAGCAGCGTTATCAGAAGCAGACGACAGCCGGCCAGGCTGCTTTTGGTGTTGAGATGGCGATTTTTGATGCCGATGACAACCCACTGCCACACGACGGCGAAACCAGTGGC
>JAUSPW010000260.1 GCA_030652635.1 Pseudohongiella sp.
GATCTGATGCGCGTGGGCGGCCTGTACAGCGATGACTGGCACTTTGCTCATTTGATGGATCCGCGTTCGGTGGTTCCCGGCTCCAATATGCCCGCGTACCCCTGGCTGTTCTCTACTGAACTCAATCTCGATGTGACACCGCGCAAACTGCGGGCACTCCAGCGTATCGGCGTACCTTACAGCGACGAAGACATCGCCAATGCCACACAAGGCCTGGAAGGCGTAACCGAAGCACAAGCGCTGGTTGCCTACCTGCAGGAACTGGGCACTTTGATTACCGAGAGGCGCTGAAATGGATATTAATGACTTCCGAACCCTATCAACTGTACTGGTTTTCCTGACCTTTATGGGAGTTGCATGGTGGGCTTATGGCCCTAGCCGAAAACACTATTTTGATGAAGCTGCGCAGTTGCCTTTCCAGGATGACGACGCTGAACCCGAAATCACTCAACATAAAAAAGGAGAACAGGCATGATGAGTAGTGCGTTCAGTCTGTTTGTTATCATTGGGACACTCGGGTCGCTGGTGGTTTTTACGCTGCTATTGCTGATGAACAGAAAGGTCAGTAATCCCGGGCAAACAACCGGCCATGAATACGACGGCATCGAAGAGTACGATAACCCACTACCGGCCTGGTGGTTCTGGGGATTTTTGCTCAGTATAGTGTTTGCGTTGGGTTACCTGATTTATTACCCCGGTCTCGGCAACTTTAAAGGCTTGTCAGGCTGGACATCTGCTGGGCAACTGGCTCAGCAACAGGCCGACGCCGATGAGCGCTTTGGTCCAATTTTTGCGCAGTATCGAGCGATCCCGGTTGAGGAATTGGCAACCGTCCCCGCTGCATTGCGCATGGGGCAGCGCCTGTTTGCCACCAATTGCGCACAATGCCATGGCAGCGCAGGCACGGGCTCATACGGCTTCCCCAATCTGACTGACGGCGAATGGCAATGGGGAAAGTCAGTTGAGCAGGTGCAGGCAACCCTTCAAAATGGGCGAGTTGCGGTGATGCCAGCCTGGGCAGGCGTGCTGGATGCCTACGGCATTCGGGATGTCACCGAATACGTCATGCAGTTGTCGGGTCGTGATGCGATTGCGGAACAGGCACTTGCAGGTCAGACTCAATTTAATCAGCTGTGCGCAGCCTGTCACGGCGCCGATGGCAAAGGTCAGCCCATGCTGGGCGCGCCGGATCTGACCAATGACCGCTGGTTGTATGGTGGTAGCCGCGAGCAGATTTCCGATGTGCTGCGTAACGGCCGAAACGGCCGGATGCCGGGATTCTCTGACCGACTCGATGAAGATCGCATACATATACTCAACGCGTATGTGAGAAGTCTTTCATCTCAATAAATTGCGCTGTTGAGACGTTCTGCCAGTCGCCTTTGCTGGCAGTCCATACTGTAGTTTTGGGGTAACCCGGGATAGATAAGATGCAGAAAATTCCGGTTCAACAACTGAGTTCTGAAGACGTTGATTCTCGCGTCTACAATCTCTATGAGAAACGGGAAAAGATTTTTACCCGCAGTGTCGAGGGGTTTTTCCAGCGCATCCGTTTGTACACCGGCTGGCCCTTACTGCTCGGGTACTTCCTGCTGCCCTGGTTAAATCTTGATGGCCGCCAGGCCGTGTTGTTTGATCTGCCCGCCCGCAAATTTTATGTGTTGTGGATGACATTCTGGCCGCAGGATTTTGTGCTGCTCGGATGGCTGCTGGCGATTGCGGCTTTTGGTCTGTTTTTTGTGACCACCTTGTGGGGCCGGGTCTGGTGCGGTTACACCTGTCCACAAACCGTTTGGACCGCGGTGTTCATGTGGGCCGAACAGATGGCTGAAGGCGAGCGCAACCAACGCATCAAGCTCGACAAAGTGCCGTCAATACTGACTCCCAAAGGCTGGAACAAAGCCGGCATAAACAAAACCTGGCGACGCATGTTCAAACATGGCATGTGGCTGGGTTTTGCTGCGCTCACAGGCATCACGTTTATTGGGTATTTTTACGGCATACGCGATCTGGTGAGTGACGCGCTGCTGTGGCAGTTGCCGCTGGTTGCGGTGGCTTGGACAGTTTTTTTTACACTGGCCACTTACATCAACGCGGGCTGGATGCGTGAACAAGTGTGCATTTATATGTGCCCGTATGCGCGTTTCCAATCTGTGATGTTTGATCGCGACACGCTGGTGATTTCGTATGATGCTGCGCGTGGGGAGCAACGCGGGGCACGCAAACGCAGCACGGATTACAAGGCACAAGGCTTGGGCGACTGTATTGATTGCACCATGTGTGTTCAGGTGTGCCCAACGGGCATCGACATCCGAAACGGACTGCAATATCAGTGTATCGGCTGCGCTGCATGCGTAGACGCCTGCGACGACATCATGGAAAAGATGGGATACGCGAGCGGGCTGATTTCCTACACCACCGAAAATAAACTGGCCGGTGGCAGCTGGACATGGAAGCGGCCCAAACTGATTGCCTATGGCGTTGCGATGCTGGTGATGAGCCTGCT
>JAUSPW010000262.1 GCA_030652635.1 Pseudohongiella sp.
GAACTCCAGTATTCGCCCGCGATCTTGGCCGATTTCAACCACTTGACCTTGCCGGACCAACTGCTTGAGGTGACGTACCGCAATCAGATTTTGCACCATCTGTCTGGCACCCAGGCCAAACGCCAAGGCAAATCCCGCCAGCACGGCGGCAAAACCGATGGCAAGCAAGATGACCAGAAAACTGACATCAACGCCAATCTGCCCTAAGCCGATCACCACACCAATGATGAGAAAGGAGACTTGTGCAATCTGTCCAAACAAGCCGGCTCGGGAGATGTCGGTTGCGGCGGCAGCATGCTGCACCAGATGCCGCGCGATGGTGCCAAGGATGTAACTGATTACAATGATCAGGCCGCCAGTGACCAGCGACGGCATAAAAATAACCAGTCGATCAAGCCACGCGGCGGCAGCTGAGAAGCCGACCAGCCCCACCGCAATGGTGACAAACACCAGGATGGTTGACCAAAACACCACAAACCCGAGCAGTGTTTCGGTAGCGCTGGAAATTCTTACAAAACTTAAATTGGAACCGTGTAGTTGCTTGTCCAGTAATCCATTTAGCGTGCGAATCAGGCGCGTGATCACCATGCGCAGAAAACGCGCCAGCAGCCAACCGGCAATCAGCAAAAACAGACTACCGATGACGTTTGGCAAATGCGCGATGATGGTAGACAACACTTCCATGGTCTGCAGTTGAATCGATTCGAACATGGTGCGCTGATACCTTTTTTATTGATGCTAGTGGCGAGTGAGACGATCCAGCACACCCATGGCAAACGCAGAGGCCACAAAGGTGAGGTGAACAATCACATACCAGAACAGAATGTCCGGGTTAGTGTTTTGTATATTCATGAACACTTTTAACAAGTGGATGGACGAGATAGCAACAATACTGGCAGCGACTTTCATTTTTAATGAGGACGCATCCATTTTGCCCAGCCAACTGAGTTTCTCGCCGTCTTTGGTATCAAGCTCGGATACAAAATTCTCATAGCCGCTCATCATCACCATCACCAGCAGACCACCCACCAAGGCGATATCAATCAGCGCCAGCACCACCAACACTACTTCAGCTTCCGTTGAGCTGAAGATGTGCGCAAACAAATGCCAGACTTCCTGGAAAAACTTGATCATTAATGCAATCAGGGCAAGGCTGAGCCCCAGATAGACCGGCGCCAATAACCAGCGCGAGCGTAACATCAGGGTTTCAATAAGACGTTCCATAGTAAATTCTCTGAGCAGATTTATCTGTGTCTTAACAAACGCAGTGCCTTGTGGGCGGCGCAAGTATAACTGAGGGGCATGACAGCCGCATCCGCCCTGTTATTGACCGACGCTGATCTTGTATTATCCAGCCATGAGCACTTTTCTTTCCTGCACAGGACTTACCTCGTGAATCGACTGATTGCCACCGGCTTGTTTTCCACCCTGTTAACGCTGAGCTTTTCGCTTTCAGCTCAACCACGGACACTGGACGAAGCACTTGCCGACAATAGCGTGCAGGCCGCCTTGCAACAAATCACTGATTCCCGCCTACAGGCCGCACAAGAACTGGTGGAGATTGGCGGCATCATCTCTCCGTCCGGACAGGAGCATGAACGTGCTGCCGCTGTCGCCGCGCTCATGCAAGGCATCGGTCTACAAAACGTGGAAATCACCAACAGCCCCAACGTCATTGGTCTGATACCTGGTCGCTCAGGCAAGGCGCTGGTGTTTGTATCCACACTGGATGATCTGGCGACGGTCGCCGAACATCAACGGGCCGCAGGCACTTTGCCGGTGATTGACGGCGAGCGTGTTGTTGGCCCCGGCACCAACACATCCTTGACCACCATTGCGATTTTGACCGCCGCCAAGGCGCTGATTGATCAGGGTTTTGTGCCCGAGCATGATCTGGTGTTTGCAGCGGTTGCCGAGGAAGAAACCGGATTGCGAGGCATGCGGGATCTGTTTGCCTCCTATCAGGATAAAGCGTTTGCGTTTGTTGATGTGCTGGGCGAAGGCAACAGCATCAGCTACGGCGCGTTGGGCATTCACTGGTGGCGCATTCACGCCTTTGGGCCAGCCGGCCACACACTCAACGGTGGGCTGCCGAATGTGAATCAGGGGATCGCACGCGCCGTTGACCGCATCTTGCAGATTACCGAACCTCAAACCTTTGAACATCGACGCACACGTCTTAACGTTGCTGTTTTAAACAGCGGCGCCGTGTTTAACCACAAACCAGAAACCGGCTGGTTCTCACTGGATGTACGCTCACTGGACCCTGAACACATACAGAGCATGGAACAAAAGGTGCAGGATATTCTGGCGCAGGTGACCACTGAGCTCGGCATCCGCTTTGAAATGGAGGAAGTTTCAAAAACCCCACCCGGACAAATTCCTGGCGCACTTGAGAGCCCGCTGGTACAAACCTCGCTTGCCATATCAAACTACCTGGGCAATAACCCGAGCTTGTCCGATGCCGGCTCAGCCAACCTGAATGTCTCTATCGCCGGCGGCACCTTGTCGATTGGCATTGCCAGCGAGCGCGGCGGGCGCCGCGGCTTCCCTGACGAGTGGGCGGACATTCCCGTCATGGAGCGCACTGCCAAAAATATTCTGCTGACCGCCATCACTATCGGAAACGCCCGCGCGCAATAAGAACATTCCAGATTGTCAGTCCGGGCGTTTGATCTGCTCATCCAACAGCAGCGCCAGCGCCCCGTCACAGGTGACGTTACACGCGGTACCAAAACTGTCCTGGGCCAGATACAAGGCAATCATCAGTGCCAGCGCACTTTCACCAAATCCGAGCATGCTGCCCAGCAGCCCCACCGCTGACATCACGGCACCACCCGGCACACCTGGCGCGGCCAACATCACCACCCCCAAGGTCAGGATAAAAGGCAACATCAGGGAAATCGGCGGGATATCCAGATTGGACTGCATACTGATCACCGCCACCGCGCAACTGACAATGGTGATGGTCGACCCGGACAAGTGCACGGTGGCAAACAGTGGCACAGTGAAATTGGCAACATCTTCGCTGACACCATTATTTTTGCTGCACTGCAGCGACACTGGGATGGTCGCCGCGCTGGACATCGTCCCCAGTGCCGTAAAATATGCCGGCAGCATATTGCGCATCAGCGTTACCGGTGAATGACCCGTACGCATACCTGCCAGCACAAACAGCACGGTAATCCACACCCAGTGCAGCACCAAGGCCATGGCCAGCACAATCGCAAAACTGCGCAAGGTGACAAACACCGTGCCTGCCGCCGCCATCTCGGCAAATACGCCGGCAATGTAAACCGGCAACATCGGGATGATCGCTTTGATCAACAGGCTCTGAATGATATCGCGCCCCTGATCGGAAATTGTCTGTAAGGCCTGCGCCCCTGTGGCAGCAATGCCCAATCCGAAAATGAAGGCCATCATCAGCGCCGTCATCACGTTAAATACTGGCGGCACCGTGATCGACACATACGGCAACAGCACCGCTGCTTGCCCGGCATCCAAGGCTTCAGTTGGACTGGTCAGTGCCGGCACAATCAATGCTGCAACCAGAAACGCCAGCGAACCCGCCAACAAGGTTGACACATACGCCAGCCCCAACGAACGGCCCAGCAATTGCCCGGACTTCTGCGGTAAGGCCGCAATGCCACTGGTGATAAAAAACAGGATCAGCAAGGGGATGGTAAAAAACAGCAATTCCGCAAACAGCGCCTTGACGGTAATCAGGATTCGAGTGATCCAGTCAGGGGCAAACAAGCCCAGCAAAATACCCAGCGTAATACCGGCAATCAGTTTTAAGATCAGTTTCATGGAGCAGGCCCTTGGTGTGTCTTTTTGTGATGCCGGAATACTAGCACGGCCAGAACCTGCGCCGCATTGTGTCGACACAGACGCTGGATTATGATCGACGCACACAACACATAAACCGCACTTGAAGCGCGGTACACACGCTGGTCACTCACAAGCAGGTCACTAAAAGGGGAACTCCTCATGCGCACAACAGGTATCCACACGTTTATGCGGCGCACTGCGCTGGCGACAGCCGTTTTGGTCGGCTCAGGTCTGCTGCTTGGCTCAGCACTGGTCTCCGCGCAAACCGAAAATTCCATCAAAATGATTGATTCTGCTGCGCTCGGCATCACCAGCGCTGAAATCGCCAGCATCAAAGCACAAATGCAGGCGGCTGTGGAGGGTGGCCACATTGCCGGCGCCCTGCTGCTCGCTGGCAATAAAGATGGCATCGCCATGCTGGAAACCGCCGGTACACAAGGCCCCGGGGATGCGACGCCCGTCGATCAGGAAACCATCTTCCGCATCTACTCGATGACCAAACCCATTGTCAGTGTTGCGGCCATGGACATGGTCGAAGATGGCCTGCTGTCGGTGTCCGACCCAGTTAGCAAGTACATTCCCGAATTCAGCAATATGCAGGTGATCAACAGTGAAACCGGCGCGCTCACACCCGCGCAGAACGTGATGACCGTGGAGCATCTGCTGACCCACAAGTCCGGCTTGATCCAGGCCATTTTTTCGCCGGATACCGACCTCGGCAAATCCTACGCCGCCCAAATCCCTGGCGACGGCAGCCTGACCAACCTCGAGGTTGCGCAACGCATCGGCAAACTGCCACTGTTTTTTGAACCCGGCACCGCCTGGCATTATGGCCACTCCACCGATGTCCTGGGCGCGGTACTGGAAGTTGCTGCTGGCCAGACACTGGAGACCATCCTTAACGAACGCATTTTTGAACCGCTGGGCATGGATGAAACCACGTTCTACGTACCCGCCTCCAAAGCGTCACGTCTGGCCCAGCCTATCCACGGCGAGATGGGCGACAACACGGTGGTGCGTCCACAGCAGTCCGGCGGCGGCGGTCTGAACTCCACCACCGAAGACTATGTGCGTTTTGCGCAGATGCTGCTGCAAGGCGGCGAATATCGCGGTGCGCGCATTCTGGAACCGGAAACGCTGGCGTTAATGCAGGAAAAACGCATCACCCCGGATGTGTCCCGTGAGTTTTTCTTCTACGGCAATCGCGGTGACTGGAGCATGGGCTTTCACCTGCAACCGGTCGATGCCAGCAACCCTGACGGTGCGCACAATTTCGGCTGGCGCGGCATCGGCGGCACCTTGTTTCTGGTCGATCCTGAAAATGAATTTTTTATGATCTACATGGAGCAGAAACGTGGCGGCCCGCGCGGCGCGCCGTTTGATAACAACGTGGCGCAGCGTGTGGTGTATGAGGCAGTGTTGAATTGAGGGGATGAACACATGCGGGCAGTCGGTGACATGCAGTCACCGACTGATGTTACGGTCAACCGGTTTTAATTTGTAACCGGTTGGCCATCTCAATCCAACCTTGTGCCATTCCTTCCCGCTGTTAAAGAAAATGGTAGATGATCGAATGTTGGTCGAGGTGACAGGGTACCAGCGTAACCGTGTTTTCTTTTTCTCCCGGTATGTGAGCCTGTTCGGGACATGAACACCGGCGATGTCCTGAATGCTCTTGTATAAAGGTATCGAGGTTTATTTTTACATATGGATTCTTATATGTAAGGTTGATGCCGCCTTCCTTACATAAGGCATTCTGTATGTAAGGTCGCGGGTGTGTTCCAACAAGAATGGACAGGACAGGGAGACGACATGGCTGACAGCCGGGAAGCACAATTTTAGCAAGACTTCATCAATGCCATGACAGACAACGAGAAACTGACGCTGGAGGTTCTGGATAGCGAACTGAAGATCAAGACAATTGTTGCCTTGATTTTGAAAATGCAGTCGCAGAATGTGCACGCAAAGCTAGTGTAGAAACCTTGTTAGCTCAAGGACAAGCTATCTGACCAATTGAAATACAAAGCTTCAAGTGGGGTTTTAACTAACCTGAAAATCCGGATGGTTGAGATATTTTTTTTTGGTGTAATAA
>JAUSPW010000267.1 GCA_030652635.1 Pseudohongiella sp.
TACCGTTGCGGGGGCAGCGCCGGCGTTGGCAGTATTCTTGAGACAAGTCTCCATACCGCACCGGCTTCCCGTTTCATTCTCTGCTATGCCTTCCTGCACAGCGTCGAACACCTGAAGCGTGGCTACCTTAGGCGAACGGCCGGTTTTATGCAAGGCTGGTCATGCAAGTGTCTGAACAATCGGGCTATACTCGCGGCAACGTTGCTTCCATTCAAGGAAGAACGCTACGCAGACAGGGAGATACGAGTTTTATGTTGTGGTCCAGATTTCAGCGCTGGCGTGATGGTGCATCTGAACGGCAGGGCATTTCCCTGAACCGTGAGGATACCGAACGTCTGGACCAGTTGGCGCGCAGCGTACGTCGAGTGCGCATGTCGCGCAGTCTGTTGGGTTTGGCGTGGACCGCGGGCCCGGTGACCGCGCTGGGGCTGTATGGTGGTTATTACATAGGTTACGGGCAGCTGCCGAGCAACCAGCAGCTCGTGTATTTTGTGAGTTTTACGGTGCTCAGCGGCCTAATCGCGCTGGCGGCCAAGGTGCTGTACGACGGCACCTGGGGTTATCGTAATGAAAGATCACAGCGTTATGTGGTGGAGGTCACTGACAAGCTCGGCGATCTGATTCTTGCCGTGCGCAATCTGATCGTGCACAGTCTGGACGGTGAGGCGCGGCAGCGCGAGTCCGCCACGCAGTTGTTACAGCGCGTCGACCTGTCACCGTCAGGCATTCGCCATGCCGTTGAGCAGTTGACCGGCGACCCATCTCTGGCAGAGTTGTTGGCACAGGTTGATAACTATCGCCGGGCGGGATTGACCACCCGCATCCGCGATTTGCATGAGCGCAGTGGCATAAAACCGGACAGCCACATTGACGCGCTGCGCACCTTGTCCCCGGTAGCCGCCGATATTTTACGTCTGCGTTATAGCGGTGACATCGCCCTGCTGCGTCATGGCATGCCCAGAGCGGAACATTTTATTGCGCGGGTATTGGCAGCCATCGAACAAGATAATCTGCTGTTGATTACCATGCAGGATGTTGAGTCCATGCTGATTCTGGCCTTTGAATTGATCAATGGCCGCGAAATACCGATGCTGATTTTTGACTATCGCGGACAATGGCGACTTGCGGCTGCGCTCGATCGCATGGAGCGTCGGCGCAGCCGCTATCGCATCGCGCAGGCTGCTGGCAGTAACCGGGTGCGCAGTCTGGCGTCATGGTTGGTTGAAGTCGACCTGATGTTGTACGACGAGGCTCCCGAAGGTATTTCGTCCAGCCTGTTGATTGAACGGGTGTGCAGCGCACTGGATCGGCTGGCTGAACAACTGCAGCAACTGGCGCACGCTGTGGATGCTGGCGCTACCGAACGCTATGATGACTTGCGTCAGCTGGCAGAAAAAATGATTAATGCCCTGCGCCTGTATCGTTATGCACATGAGTCTTTTTTGCGCACGGGTGAACTGCATGCCGACTTCCTGCAGGCGGCGGCCAGTTGGAACAAATTGCTCGATCAAAGCCAGCAGCCCACAGAGCAGTTGCAAGTGGGGCCGCGCGGGCGTGGTGTGCACATTCTGGAAAAAGTAGTGCAACTCAGCGACGATGAGCGCATGGAAGTGTGTGAGCACATTGCGCGCTATTTGCGCTCCCAGCATCTGGAATCTCACGAAACCAAGGGGCTGTTTGAGCGGCGCAGCGATCGTGATTATCCGTTGACCTTTGAGAGTGCCCGGCGTCTGGCCATTGAGGTCGCCCTGGCACTTGAACCGCATGTACATTTGTCGTACCCGGAGATTCAGCGCGGCATAGGTGCCACGTATGCCAGTTATCTTGGTGATCTGGAGCCCGGCATGAGTGCCCGCGAAAAACGTACGATTGCGGAGGCGGTTGCGCAGGATGTCGAAGAGGATATGAGCGAAGCTGCCGAGCATCTTGCATCCGCGCTGGTGCGTCACTATCGCGTTAACCTGAATCAGGACGCTTGTCAGTTTCTGCACAACACCTACGGCGCGCGTCAGTCCGTATTGGCGGTGTTGAGTGAGCAGCAAAACGGTGAAGCGGCGGCACAAAGTCCGCTCGCTGCGCGTCCGGCCATGGTGCCGCCAGCACAGCGGCGCTGGTATCGCAGCGTGGTACTGGCCCGGCGTCTGGTGACCGAGCTACGCGATTAACCGCCTGCGTTCAGGCAGCAGCGGATGGCCGCGCTGAAACCCGGTCGTACCAAGCTTGCAGATTCACCTGCTCTGGCTTGATACGTTGGCGAATCACGCGGTTAAAGTCGACGGTACACAGCGCGTTGATGTCGGCTGCGGTGAACTGGTCGCCCATAATGAACTGCTTGTCTGCCAGGTGCTGATCCAGAAAATCAAAAAAACGTGCCGCCTGCTTTTTGCATTCTTCGCCCCATTCCGGGAACGGCGTCATTCTGTCCTTGAAGTATCCGGTGGTGTGCTGAAAACCCATGCCGGTTGGGCTCATAAAATAAAAATCGATCCACCGCAGCCACTGGTCGATCTGCGCTTTTTCCAGTGGCGTTCGTCCAAGCATAGGTGGACTGTCCGGAAACGCCTCTTCAAAATACCGACAGATGGCCATGGTCTCTGACACGCAGTCGCCGCTGTCTAGCTCCAGCATCGGCACTTTTTTCATCGGGTTTTTGGCCACATATTCCGGTGTCAGATTGTCGCCTTTCTGCAGATCCATCTGGATCATTTCAACCTGATCAAGCAAGCCTTTTTCGGCCAGAAAAATCCTGACTCGACGCGGATTGGGTGCAGTTTTGGTTTCAAACAATTTCATGCTGAAGGGCTCCGGAACAAGTTGGCGCGCAGATCAATGGACAAGCTCACACTGCCCAGACGGGTTGAGCGAGGTAAAGTGGAGTGTCGCATAGGCCGCGCTGAGCTGGCTACCGCTGTCATCACCGTCCGTCATGATAGCGATACCGTCAAGCTCGCGAATGGGCTCGCCAAATGCCTGTTGCCAATCTTGCTGAATATCGCGGCTATGCCATTGCCATTGGTCTGCGAATTGGTTGCCAGTATCAATCGCCCACATCTGGGCGTTGCTGCCCGCATAGGCGTTGGGCCAACGCGTACCCAAAGGCTGGTTTGCCGACCAGACATAGTTGATGGTCTTGGCGCGCCAGAACATCAAACCACCGCTGCGCACCACATAAACGCGCGCGGCATAGTCATCACCGGCTTTTGTTTGTTCATCAAGTTGCACAGGGGCAGTGGCATTGATTCTCCAGCGCCAGTGCAGACAAGGTGTCTGTTGCAGGTTGATTTTGCCTTGACGATAGAACGCGCTGGCAGTGCCGGCGGCGGTAGCGTTCAAGATGGGATCACCATTCTCAAGCGTTGGCAGATACAGAGTTTCACCGCTGAACGAGCGTGACTCCCATATCCGGAAGTCACTGACATCCAAGGAGGGCGGTGCCGGGGGTTGCGCCATTAATGGCGTGGCCCCCAGCAACAGCATGTAACAGCTTATGCGAAGTACATTCGGTCGCTGCATTCGGCTCAGTCAGTAAAAATGGGTGAAAATCCTATTTCCCAAAGGAACACGGTGAGACCCATCAGCGAGACCATCAATACCAGCCCCACCGCAACCGTCGCACTCGCAAACAGAAAACCACGCTCCTTTGGCATGTCATATACGATGGGAATGCCAATATAGAGCAAATAAATTGTATAAGCCGCCGCAAGTGTGCCCAACAGCATGTCCAGCCACAGGTTGGGGAAAAAGCCAGTCAGGCCAACCACAAACATCGGCACACACATGTAAGCGGCGACGCCAATGCCGTGCGCAACATCATCATTGCGCGCATCATAGGTTTTGGCCATCCAGTGAATCATCATGCCCAGAAAGGCAACTGACGCCAGAATGGTCAGGTAAAACAGCCCCATGATCAGCGCTGCCGACTCAGACGTCAGGCGGATCGACCGACCGGATAACTCCCAGCCTATTTGTGAAGCACCGTACCACCACGCGACCGGCGGGAGTATTGCAATCCAGATCAGATACTTAAGGTAGGTGGCTAATACCGAATCATTACGGTCGCGTATGCGCGCCCACTCTTGTTGTGGCTTGGTCAACATGCCCAATATGTGGTTCATGACCTTGTCTCCTTTTTATGACACCGGCAGCGCTTTATGGCCACCGGTCTGTTGTTGTTATCCCAGGTTGTTGACCAGGGTCCAGGCGCCTAACCCCATCATGCCTAGTCCAGCGCTTTGTCTGATCCAGGTCATTTTCAGCAGCGGCAGCATAAACTGCAGCAAGCCCCCGCTGAGCAATACAAATGGCAAGGTGCCCAATCCAAAAACCATCATGATCAAAAGACCATTGATAGCGCTGCCACTGGCCAATGCCAGACTCAAAACGCTGTACACGATGCCGCATGGCAGCAAGCCCCATGCAATTCCGGCCAGCAGTTTGTTCGATGTGTGTCGCAGCGATAAATGCTGAACACGGCGCAGAACCGGTTGCCAGAGTCGGTAAGCCCAGCGTTCCAGCGACAGAACACCCAGCCACCAACCGGCCATGTACAAGCCCAGCGCAATAAGCAAAATGCCAGACAGAGCGCGCAGCATGACAAATGCCGCTGAATTCATCCCGCCAAGCAGAAATCCACCTGCGCCGGCGATCAAGCCCAGCGCCATATACCCTAAAATTTTGCCACTGCCATACACCAGCGCATCACCCACTAGCGGTCGTGTCAATCCGAGTGCTGGCTGCGGTGCAGGTGCGGCTGAACTGGCAATCAGTCCTGGTGTGCTGGCCAGCGCATGCGCTGGTTTCTGTCTGGCGGCGATCAACTCTGTTCTGCCACTCATCAGTAGCGCGCTTGCGATGCCCCCACACATAGCAAGGCAGTGCGGCGCACTGAACAGGCCCAGCGCAAACGCGGATATCAATTCGCCGGTTAATGCCCCGCCTGATCCAACTGAAGCGGCGTTCATGGTTTGTCGCCCTCGCCGGCAG
>JAUSPW010000277.1 GCA_030652635.1 Pseudohongiella sp.
GGTGTATGTGCGTCAAACCGACGTGGCCGGTAACGTCTCAACTGAGCGGGGACTGAGCTTTACGCTGGATACGTCTGCACCGGAAGGTCCGCTTGTGTCACTGGGATATGACAGTGGTGCGTCAGGCAGTGACGGTGTCACCAGCAGTGCAACGATTTTCATTTCGGGCCTAGAATCGGATGCAAGATGGGAATACAAGTTTGGCGATAGCTCTGAATGGACAGAAGGCAGCAGCACGACGTTTAACATAACCGAAGAGAATAGCTACAACTTGCTGGTTCGCCAGACAGACAAGGCTGGCAATGTCTCTGATGTGGAGTCATTCAGCTTCACACTGGATAACACGGTAGCAGCGCCAACGGTCAGCTTGGTCAATGACAGCGGCACTTCAGGCTCTGATCGTATCAGCAATGATGGGCGAGTCAGTGTGGTTGGCCTGGAAAGTGATGCCAGCTGGCAGTTCAGTGTGAACGGTGGGTCAAGTTGGACATCGGGTTCAGGTAGCACGTTTGAAGTCACAACGGATGCCAGTTACGACATTCGTGTACGCCAGACCGATCTGGCAGGTAACAGCTCAGGTGAGGGCAGCCTGACGTTTACACTGGATACCACGCGGCCGTCGACGGTTGGCTACACCTATTTCACCGATAGTGGTATCCCGTCAGATAATGTTACCAATCAACGTACAGTCTACGTAAATGACCTTGAATTCAACGCTTCGCTGGAATTCAGCCAGGACGGCGGGTCTACTTGGGAAACAGGTATTACAACAAATTATTACTACGGTTCCCTTGGATTGGCGTACGGACGGTTTGATCCCACTGTCGATGGTGAGCAGAATATATTGATTCGCCAAGTGGACGTTGCAGGCAATGCATCCAATACAACGTCTATAACCTTTATGTTGGACACCGCTGCGCCGGACGCTCCGTCCTTGTCGCTGGCGACTGACAGCAATATTGACTCCGACAACATCACCAGCAGTGCCACGATCAACATCAGTGGACTTGAGTCTGACGCTACCTGGGAATACAGTCTCGATGGCAGCACGTGGACCGATGGCAGTGGCAGTAGTGTCTCTGTTGAAGGCGATGGTGTTGGCAAAGTCATTCAAGTGCGTCAGATAGATCTGGCAGGCAATGTCTCCGATGAAGCCTCGTTGTCGTTTACCTTGGATACCACCGCGCCAGAAGGTTTGGGAATATCACTCGCAAGTGACACCAACATTTCATCTGACAATGTCACCAGCAATGGCACAGTTAACATCAGCTACCTCGAATCCGATGCAACGTGGGAATACAGCTTGGATGGCAGCACGTGGACAGAGGGAATGGGCTCCAGCTATACCGCGAATGTTGATGGCGCCTATACCGTGCGTGTTCGTCAAATTGATATTGCTGGTAATGTATCCGCCACTGGATCGTACAGCTTCACGCTGGACACTACTGCGCCCACCGCTCCGGACATCGCTCTGGAAAATGACACCGATGTCAGCAATGATTTCATCACCGCGGATGGCACCGTGATCGTGTCCGGTTTGGAATCCGGTGCGTCGTGGCAGTACAACTTTACCAGCAGTGATGCCAATGGCAGTTGGTCAAATGGTTCCGGCAGCAGCCTGGAAACCACCGGCAATGGTGAGAAAACCGTGTATATCCGCCAGCTGGATGTCGCGGGAAATGCTTCGGTACCGGATGTGTTGACGTTTACCTTGAATGTGGATTCCACGGCGCCCTTGTTTACAGCAACACCGGTGATTGCATCAGCAACAACAATCAGCGTGAAGTCCAATGAAGCGGTCACGGCTGGGTTATATCGTGTCTCGGATAACACCTTGATTGGATCAACTAGCGCCCTCGCGGCCAATACCACTGGTGCGATTACGGTGGCAGTACAGGACACGGTGACATCGGCCTATATCAAAATCACCGATGCGGCAGGTAATGCCAGCAAAGCGACTGTCACCGGGAATATTCAGGATACCAGCACCAGTGTAACGGCTGACATTCGGGTCATACTTGGCACTGGCAGTGCGGATACCATCACAGGCATTGATGACGCTATGAATATCATCTTTGGTTTTGATGGCAACGACACCTTGACAGGCGGGCGTGAGTTGGTTGGCACCAAAGATTACTTGCATGGCGGTGCAGGCAATGACCAGTTCTTGAGTGATAACGGATTTGTTGATGTGATGTACGGTGGCACCGGCGACGATTACTTTGTCTTCGATAACGGTGCTGATGTTGTGATTGAAGTGTCAGGTGAAGGTACCGATGAAATCGCACTGACAGGTGATGGTTACTTTGACTACTTGATTGATAACGTTGAAATACTCAGCATCATTGGCGATGGCATCCGACTGAATGGCAGCCTGGTTGACGATACCATCAATGGTGGTGATGGCAACGATGTCATTTATGGATGGTTGGGTAACGATATCCTCAATGGCGGGGCGGGTGATGATGAAATACGTGGCATGGGTGGTAATGACACAATCACAGGCGGAAGTGGTGCCGATACCATCGTTGGGGCAACTGGAGCTGATGTCTATATTTACGTCAGTCATACCGATTCGTATGTCGCAACCACCACAGCGCTGGCGGCCGGATTTGATTCAGTTACTTTTGATACCAGTGATATATTCCGGTTTACCAACCATAATGTGGTCAATGTAATGCGATATGGTGTTAATAGTCTGGCAAACAAAACGGGCGATGAATTATTGACCGCTTTATCAAATCCGTTTTCAAATCAGGTAAACAACACCAAAAACTGGAATGTTGGTATGGATGGACCTATTCAAAATCCGATTTATGAAGGCGATGCCATGATTATAGAAAGCGCAGGCGGCAACTTCCTGATCGTTGACTTGAACAGCGATGGCCTCATTACAACAGCGGATCTGGTCATCAAAATCATCGGTACTACCTCAGGCGTTGGTGTTAGCAATGGCGACATCGTGTTTAATATGCCGATACCGTGAGGATAGCCATCCTTGAACAAGGCATTAACTGATCTGCTGGAGCAACAGCGTTACTTTGACGCCTTGCTCCAGCTTGGCCCGTTGTTAGAAGAAATGCGGGCCATGACACCGCCCTCAGCTGAGGAGCCAGAGCATTTGGCTGCCATCCTGCGCTGCCTCTATGCCTTGGATATGGGCATGGTGGCTGATGCCTATGCGATCAGATACGTAACGTTGCTGCATCAGTGTGGACAAACCGAGCAGGCACTGATTGCATTGAATGAGGCGTTTAAACATCATCCGGAAGGCGTAGCGCTGTTTTTGTGTGCGGGTGAGTTGATGCAACAATTGTCGCGACTCAATGATGCCATTCGTTGCTTTGATCAAGTGCTGGCTCTGGACCCGTGGCATGCGGTAGCCTTGGCACAACGCGCTCATGTTAATCGGCTACAGCAACAACTTGCATCAACACAATGAATAACGATCTGCTGTCGCTCAGTCTGCACGCACAAACCTTGCTCAACAACCAACAGCCTGAGCAGGCCATCGACGTGTTGCGCCAGATATTGGCCAATCACCCGGATCATCTGGACAGTTGGGATCATCTCGCCGCCGCGTTGACCTTGCTGGAAAACTACGAGGAGGCGGATCACGCCTACGAGCAGTGTTTTCGCCTCGGCTGTACCTTCCCTGAGACCTTGCGCAATGCGGCGCGCAATGCGCATTATTGGGGGCGGCCAACGCGACAGTTCGAGCATGCGCAGCGCATGTTGAATCTGACTGCCGATTTGCGTTACGACGGGTTGCGGGAATCCGCGCAAGCCTTGTTGGCGTTGTCAAAACCGGTGCCCGCACTTGCGGCATGTCGGCAATGTGTGCTGGAGTTCCCCGATGATGTCGACATCAAGCCTTTGTTGGCGAGAGCCTTGCTGGATGCCGGATTGCCTGAAGAGTCATTAAAAATTCAACCGCATGCCGGTGCGACCGCCAAACAACGTCTTGCGCTGACCATGACCCGTGTGGAAACACTGCTCACCATGGGTGAGATCAACAACGGTATCGCTCTGGCAGAAGACATCCTGCGTGAGGATCCGGAGCACACCGATGCGCTGACCGCCGTTGGTTTTAATCTGCAATATTTGCCGGATATCACCGTTGATCATCGTCGCCAACAGGCAGAACGTTTTGCAGCGGTTGTGCGTAAAAAAGTGCAGCAGTTTGATGCGTGGCACAACAACAAAGACCCGGATCGCACCTTGCGTATCGGTTTTATCTGTGGAGATTTTCGCCGGCATCCGGTGGCTTTTTTTATGCTGGGTTTTCTGCAAGCCTTGCAACATCGCTCACTTGAACTGTATTTGTATGACGCGCTGGGTAAATCTGATGCCATTACCGATAAATTCAGACCATTAATTCAACATTGGCGGCAAGTACAGTCAATCAGTGACAAACAACTGACACGGCAGATACGCGACGACCAGGTGGATATTCTGATTGATTTACACGGGTACACCACCGGCAACCGCATGGCGGTGATGGCCATGAAACCCGCACCCGTGCAAGTGATATGGTTGGGTTATCAGGGCACATCCGGTTTGCGCGAAATCGATTATGCGCTGGCCGACAGTGACAGTGTGCCGGTAGAGCAGGATACAGAATTCACGGAAAAAATCTGGCGGCTGCCACGATTATCGATGTGTTTTTCCACGCCCGAAAGCGACTATGAGCCTGTGCCACCACCCGTGCTGAACAACGGCTATATCACGTTTGGTTGCATGAATAATCCGCATAAGGTGAACGACACCGTGCTGGCCCTCTGGTCACGCGTCATGGCGGCTGTGCCCGAGTCGCGCCTGGTGATGCGTGGCGGTGGATTTAACCAGACGGGTTACCGCAAGCGTTTTGTTACGCGTTTGCAACGTGCGGGTATTGATCCGTCGCGTGTCACTATCGAGCGTATGGCACCACGGGACAAATTTCTGGACATCTACTCGCGTGTCGACATCGCGCTGGATCCGTTTCCCTACAGTGGCATCACCACGACCGCAGAAGCTTTGTGGTCCGGTGTGCCGGTGTTGGCGCTGGAGGGGAACAGTATGGTGTGGCGCATGGGTGGTTGTTTTGTGCGCGCATGCGGCATGCCAGAATGGGTGGCAACGTCAGAAGATGATTACGTGCGTCGTGCGGTAAACTTTGCGTCAGACCCCGCCGGGCTGGCGTCGTTGCGGCAGAATCAGCGGGCGCGAGTGGTGGCATCTCCCTTATTTGATGCCGAAGATTTTGCCGCGCATTTTGAGCAGGCCATGCGTCAGATGTGGCGCCTGTACGTCAACAAAGGCCAATAACATGACTCCGGAAATTAACACATTGCTGGCGAGGCAGCGCTATTTTGACGCGCTGCAATTGGCGCATGAATTGTTGAAGGCATTCGATCAGCTCACCCCTGACGATACGGGTGATCGCACACAGGAAATGGCCTGCCTTGAATTGGTGATCACCTGTCTGCATGCCTTAAAGATGGGGCCACAAGCGGAGCGATATGTGATCCGTTTGTCTGCCCTGCAACAAAAGGCGGACATGCCCGATGCGGCGTTGCAAACCTTGCAAACCGGCATCAACAACAATATGCAAGGGGCGGGTCTGTTTCTGCAGGCGGGTATCCTGCAACAGCAGCAAGGGCGCAAAGCAGATGCGCTGCGCTGTTTTAATCGCGTACTTGAACTCGATGCCTTTAGTGCGTCTGCGCATAACAATGTTGCTATCTTGTTACACGAAAAAAAGGACACCCAAGGTGCGGAGTATCATTATCAGCGTGCCATCGCCATCAAACCGGATTTTGTGGAATGTCTGAACAACTATGCGGTGTTTCTGCAAGACAATTTCCGTTTTGCAGATGCGGCGGCCGGTTTTAAAAAAGTCATTGCCTTGCAACCAACGTTTAAATCTGCCCGCCTGAATCTGGGCAGTGCGTTAATGGGACTGGGGCGCTATGCCGACGCAGAGCAGTCGTACAAAGAGGCGTTGGAGATTGAGCCGGACTACACAGAGGCAAGATTTAATCTGGGTATGTGCCAGTTGTCTCAGGGCAACATGCGGGAAGGTGGCCAGAACTACGAGGCTCGCTATTTTTTTGATGCAGACAGAACCAAAATCAAACCACCGGTTTATCCGTTTCCACGCTGGCAAGGACAGTCGCTGGCTGGTAAACGCTTGTTAGTCTGGCCCGAGCAAGGGTTGGGCGACCAGATTATGTGTGTGGGTTTTGTGCGACAGTTAAAACAACTCGCGGGCTTGTCCCAAATTGTGGTGGTATGTTCGCCCGCGCTGAAGTCCTTGTTTTCACGTATCCCGTTTGTGGATGTGGTGGCGGTGGAAGCGGACGCAATTCCGTGGTGTGACTATTGGACGTGCACCATGAGTCTGCCGTATGCAACCGCCGTGCTGGATGCGCAGCGCTTTGATAATGACGCCTGGATACAGGCCGATGATGCCTTGATCCCTGATCTTGCGTGCCCTCAACATCTGCATGTGGGATTGTGCTGGAAGGGGTCCAAAAACTATACCGGCGATCTGAAGCGCTCATTCAGCCTGTCTGTGTATGATCCGTTGCGCGCGCTCAACGGTGTAAAGCTGTATACCTTGCTACCGCAGACTCGCGATGAGTTTTTGTTGTGGGCCGGCGAGTCAGGCGTGGATATTGGCCATGAAATCGACCACGGTGTGGCACCTTTTGAAGAAACCGCTGCGCTGATCAGCGCAATGGATGTTGTAGTGACCAGCGACACGTCCATTGCACATTTGAGCGCAGCACTCGGCAAACCCACATTTTTGGTGCTGCAGTTTGCAGGTGAGTGGCGATGGGCGGTGCACCCGACGCGGGATAATGGCCAATTACAGGTGTTCCAGCAGACCCGCGCTGATGACTGGTCAGAACCTGTTCAGAGAATTTTGATGCAATTGCAGCGTCTTGTCAGGAGTAAACACGGATGACCACAACACACAATACAACGCTGGTGGCACCGCTTTCAGTAGGTGAATTGTTCGACAAAATCACGATTCTGCGCATCAAATCCCGTCGCATTACGGATCATGCCAAACTTGCGAATGTTAACCATGAGCTGCAGGTGTTGGAACGTGCTGCCGCGTCGATTCCGGCGCAGGAGGGCTTGCTTGCCGAGATTGAGGCCTTGCTGGACGTGAATCAAATACTTTGGGACATTGAAGACGACATTCGTGCTTGTGAGCGGGCAAACGATTTTTCGGACACATTTATCCAGCTCGCCCGCAGCGTCTACATTCAAAATGACGAACGCGCACGTATCAAACGTCGCATCAATGAGCTGTGTGGGTCGGCGCTGGTGGAAGAAAAAAGTTACGCGGCTTACTGAGAAATTTGGAGCGGGTGAAGGGAATC
>JAUSPW010000279.1 GCA_030652635.1 Pseudohongiella sp.
TTACGCGTGCCAGAGCCAATCCCGCAAGTGCCACCGAGAGGACGCACACTAACCATGCAATTGTCCCCGGAGAGGATAAAGCCGCAGTCAGTGTCATTAAACACTGCGCCACCAGCACGCCTGGTAATAGCAAAGACTGAAATTTTTGTTTCATATTTGGCAGTTACTCCCTGTTCGCGCTTTATTATGTAAAACATAACGGCAGCTACCTGGGAGAACTTAAATACTAATCATCCTGACTATCAGGTTGTTCGCCGTATTTTCAAGGAGGGAGCAAACGTCGATGGGTGTGAATGGACATAAGGATACCAAAACTGGCAAGCAAGGTTACCGCGGAGGTTCCTCCATAACTGACCAGTGGAAGTGGCATACCTACTACAGGTAATAAACCGGATACCATGCCCATGTTCACGACGACATAAAGGCAAAATGTCAGGGAAAAGCTCACACCCAGCAAACGACCAAATGTGTCAGAGGCCTGCAAACTAATAAACAGGCCACGCCCAACAATAGCCAAGTAAAGCATCAATAGCAGGACAATCCCAATAAGACCGAATTCTTCGCCAATCACCGCAAATATAAAATCTGTTGATGACTCAGGTAAAAAATCAAGCCGCGACTGAGTGCCGTTTAACCAGCCTTTCCCCATTAGTCCGCCAGAACCGATGGCAATTTTTGATTGTATGATGTTCCAGCCTGCACCCAAGGGATCCGCTTCTGGATTAAACAAGGTGTCAATGCGTCGGCGCTGATAGTCCTGCAGTACATACAAGTACATCAGTGGCACAGCAATGATCGCCATCACGCCAGCTGCTGAAATAATTCGCCACGACAGCCCAGCAAAAAACAGAATGAAAATGCCTGACATACCTACCAATATCGCCGTGCCCAGGTCAGGTTGAGTTCCAATCAGAGCAGTCGGGATAGCTATAATTGCCAGCGCCGCAAGTACATCCAGAAACTTGGGCGGAAGCGTGCGTTGGCTGAAATACCAAGCGACCATTATAGGCAGTGATAACTTCATCATTTCTGAGGGTTGAAATCTGCCTAGACCCGGGATTTGCAGCCAACGTTGCGCACCATTGACAATGACACCAAAAAACAAAACCAATACCAATAAAGAACAGGAGACTGCAAAAAACGCTGGCGCCCAACGGCTTATTGTCCTAGGGGGAATCTGAGCAAAAACAAACAACACAGCAAAACCGACGCCAAACCGAATCGACTGATTTAGGACTGACTGAGCACTTTCACCTGAGGCGCTATACAAGACAACAAGGCTGACAAGACAAACCAGCAGGAGACCACACAGCAGTGGCAAATCTAAATGCAGCCGCCAGGCAATACTGCGTTCCTGGGGTCGCAAGTCAAAACGAGGAGCGGTAATTCTTCGGAGAAGTTCAGGCATAAACAGATGCAGTCGGCTGGGTTGATGCGCGAGAGGGTACCGCAGCCCTGCTTTTAAGTCTATTGGGCATGGGCACTGCCTTGGAAATTTACCGAGTTTCTTTTGCTGGCAGATCTTTTTAAACTTTTTGCTGTCCATAAAACAACAATATAAAACCAAGGAGCAGGCATGGCACTTTTCACAGGCATTCACCGACTCGTTACGACAATTGGAGACAATACACAAACCTTGTCGTGGACAATTATGCGCATACTGTCAAGCGCAATGTTCATGACGCACGGGTGGCCAAAGATCTTTGGAGAGAATCCTCAACCAATCATGGGTGGCATGGATTTTTTCGGATTAAATCTGGGCGTCAATATGCTCTGGGTGGCGGGAGCCATCGAGTTGTTCGCGGGAGGTTTATTGGTTATAGGTCTTTTCACACGGTATATGGCTGCCCTGTCAGCAATCTTGATGGTGATGGCCTATCTGACCGCGCATCCTGCCTGGTTCCCTACGTTTAATAA
>JAUSPW010000369.1 GCA_030652635.1 Pseudohongiella sp.
CAGCGCGCTGGCCAGTTCCATACAAAGCTGCTTCTGCGCTGACGGCTCCTTTTGCGCTGAGGGCTCTGCTGCGCCAATCGCTTCAGCCAGTACAATGTCGGTGACTTTAAGATTGGCTTCGGTCAAGGTGCCGGTTTTATCAAATACCACCGTATTGGTCTCGGCAGCTCGTTCCAGAAAAGCGCCGTGCTTGATGACAACACCATGATTGCGCAAGGTTGTTGTGGCAACACTGTAAGCAACCGGAGTGGCCAGGGACAGTGCACAAGGGCAAGACACTACCAGCACCGTCAACATGATCACCAGATAATCCGCGCTGCCAGCCTGATACCAATACAGACCCGCACCCGCGGCAATCAACAGCACCGCAGCCACAAACCAGCTTGCGGTGCGATCCGCCAGTTGCGCCCAGCGCGGGCGATAGGCCCCGGCCTGTTCATGAAGTCGGGCGATCTGGCGAATGACAAATTCGCCCGGGCTGCACTTCACTCGAATAATCAGTTCGCCGTCATGATTGACTGAACCTGCCAGCACACGGGCACCGGGTTGTTTGGGTTGAGGAATTGCTTCGCCGGTAAACGCCGCTTCACTGACACCGCTTTGCCCGCGCAGCACAATGCCGTCTGCGGGAATGGTGTCGCCGGGTAACACCAGCAAGATGTCGCCAGCCGACAATGTGTCGAGCGCAACTCGCTCGGTTTCAGCCATGTTTGCCAAAGCCAATGCACGATCAGCCGTGTGCGACGGTAACCGTAAAACAGTATCCGGCAACAGATGTTCCAGCAAATCCTGGCTTTGCTGAAAATGGAAGCGCGACAACAATTCCGCGTATCGTCCGATCAGCAGGAAAAACGTGAACATACAGGCCGTGTCATAAAAAACTTCGGACGCGTTGTTCAGGGTATTAAAAATGCTCAACAGCCAAGCAGACACAATGGCCAGCGACACCGGCACATCCATGGTGAGACTGCGATGTTTGAGTGCATAAAACGCTGCACGATGGAAAGGCCAGGCACTGTACAACACGACGGGCGTGGTCAAAGCCATACTGGCCCAGCGCAGTAATGCCTGAAATTCAATATCCATCTCGCCGCCAGAGAAGTAATCCCCAAAAGCAAACATCATGACTTGCATCATGCCAATGCCGGCAATCCCCATTTTCAACAGCAAACTGCGGCGCGACTCCGTAAAGGCTGCACGCGCGGCATCAGGGACGTCAGGGCGCACACTGTAACCAAGACCACTGATCAGGTCAGCCAATCCGGCGGGACTTTGTGAACTGTCAAAAATCACGCGCAGGCGTCGGGTGGCATAGTTCACGCTGA
>JAUSPW010000290.1 GCA_030652635.1 Pseudohongiella sp.
TATTCATTTGTTTTTAGCGTGGTGTTCAGGGCACCGGTGCCTGAGAACTTTGGCGATGTGCCCTTTGTGGTCTTTCTGATGATCGGCTACTTACCCTGGTTTGCATTCGCCGATGCCATGGGGCGCGCCAGCAGTTTGTTGCTTGATAAAGCACCACTGATCACCAAGGTGATGTTTCCAGTGCAATTGATCCCGCTGGTGGGTACCGTGATTCCATTTATGGTGCACGGCATTGCCTTTACTGTCTTTCTGCTTTATCTGAGCACTCAGGGTTTGGTTAACAGTGCCTGGATATGGCTGCCTCTGGCATTTGTGCTGCAGTGCCTGTTTACCCTCGGTTTGGTGTCTGTATTGTCGGCGTTTTGTGTATTCCTGCGCGATATACAGCAGATGGTGGCGCTGATGCTGACTGCGTGGTTTTTCCTGACCCCCATCATTTATCCCTTGTCTATGTTGCCGGAACAGTTGCAGCCGTTGATGATGTTGAATCCCATGCACAGTTTTGTGCAGTTTTATCGGGAAGTTATTGTACTGGGTGAGTTTTCTCTACCGCATTTTCACGTGATGGTGTTATCCGCTGCCATCAGTTATCTGTTTGGCGGCTGGTTGTTTATGCGTATCAAACATGCCTTCGGGGACGTTTTGTAACATGTTCAGTATCACCGTCGAAAACCTGCAAAAAGACTTCCGCATCTATGCACGGCCACAGGATCGCTTGCTTGAACTGTTGCTGCGCAAACCGCGCCATCGCGTCTTTGAAGCGCTGCATGACGTCTCGTTTAATGTGCTGGAAGGCAAAAGTCTGGGCATCGTGGGTGACAATGGTGCCGGGAAGTCGACCCTGATGAAACTGCTGGTTGGCACACTTCAACCCAGCGCCGGCAACATCAGCATCAAAGGCCAAGTTGCCGCGTTGCTGGAACTAGGCGCAGGTTTCCACCCGGAGTTCAGTGGTCGTCGCAATATTTATTTGAATGCGTCACTGCTCGGTGTGCCGGATGACGATATTGTGGCGCTGGAAAACGACATCATCGAATTTTCCGAGCTGCGCGATTTTATCGATCAGCCGGTGAAAACCTATTCCTCTGGCATGTACGTGCGCCTGGCATTTTCAATTGCCACCATGGTACGCCCGGATGTGCTGGTGATTGACGAGGCCTTATCGGTCGGTGACATCGCGTTCCAGAAAAAGTGCGTCCAGCGCATGAATGAATTCCGCCAGCAACAAAAAACCATGGTGTTCTGCAGTCACTCCATGTACCACGTGCAGGAGCTGTGTGACACCGCGATTTGGCTGGAGCGCGGGCGTATTCGCGAGATCGGCAAAAGCGAGGATGTGGTCGCGCATTACGAGGATTACTGTAACAGCCAGCGGGTTTACACCAAGGGGCAAGAGCAGGTTCAGGTGCATGATAGTGAAGCGACCGCTGCTGCAAAAGATTGCCGCATCTTGTATACCCGGGTGTTGAATGAAGACGGTGAACCGGTTGATTCGGTCTCGCCCTTGCAGAATATTGTGCTGGAAATGCAGGTTGAAATGCTCAACGACAATGTGCGTTGTTATTTTGGATTTGCCATGATGAAAGATCTCGATGCCGTGATGTCGTCTTACCTAGCAACCGAGCGACCCGAGGTGGAAAACGGCCCGTTCAGACAAGGGGAAATCATCACGGTACAAGTTCGGCTACAAGCCATGACCATGCGCATGGGCGCCTTCCATTTGCTGGGTGGCGTTGCCGATGAAAGTGGGTTGTTATGGTATGAAACCAAACTCAGCAAGGAAGTAAAAATCACTGCGAATAAAGGTTTGGGGTCCTTTGTCATGGCGTCGTCCTGGACTGTAAAACACAGTTAAGACAACATTCTCAATTCAGTGGCGGTAGTTCACCGATATCAATTCTCGCCGGGGCATAGTCCGGCAGCTGCGCGTAAGGGTGTACTTTGTAGACCCGTGGCAGAGACGAAAACGATCTTACTTCAACCACCTGCAGATAAGCCTGTCTCGCCTCGCTGCTGTCTTCTTGTTCTGTGTACGCATAAATCGAATAAAAGCTGGACGTATTGAAGCCAAGCCAGGGTGATACTTCCGCGGTGACCTCAATTGGAATCAACGCTCCCAATTCAGTAATCGTACGAATGTCGCGCTGCTCACGATAGGCAATGATGGTTTCGGTAGCCTCCTCTGTCATGCCCGGCAACAGCATTAGCGCTTCACGTGTGGCAAGATTGAGATTCACGGCTGAAGAGTTGCCGTAGATCGTAAACGCGGCCTCCAGGTCAACATCCTTGAATAATTCGTCAAACCCGCGGATCAGACGTAGTTCCTCAATCGTGTCCAGCTCCTGGTTATTGCGCACAGTGTAGGGCGGGTCAAGCTCGGCATAGTATTCGTCCTCTGCGCCCGAAGGCAGTGGCGCATCGTTCAGGTCTGTCCAGTCAGACCAGGCCGCCAGCAATTCCTGAACCTGGCGCGGATCAGCATCCGGGCCACCAAGACGTTTTTCGATAATCAGTTGCAGTCGATCCCTCTGGATACGATTCAGGTTTATCTTGCCGGCATGATCGTAGATACGGATACGCACACGCTCTTCAGCGGGGTAATGCAGACTCAGCGCCTGCCCATTAAAGCGGTAGGCCGGGATACGTTGCAGCTCGTCGTCGTCCACATTCTCCATGACACCCAGCGGAACCGGCATGCTCTCCATCATCAATTCCATTTCCGCTTTACGCACTGCACCCATCAATTGCGCATGCGCTAAGGTGCCAGTGCGATGATGCAGGGCAGTGTTGGCGGACAAACGAATGTTGGACGCCAATACGGTCACCAGTACCGTCAGCACCACTGCAGTCCACAACACCATAATCAGTACCACACCTCGCTGTGATCCCCGCGTCATTGCAGCATCTCCTGCGTCGGCTGGATGGTGCGGTGCTGGGTGCTGAGAATAGGCGCAATCACGTCAATGCCGTTGTTCCTGTCACCGTCATCTATCCGACTCAATCGGATGTGCACTGCCATCGGCAACGATTGCAAGGAGGCACCATCCCATTCTTCTCGCCAGCGCCGTTCAAACTGCAGATCTTCAAACAGATAGGAAAACTCAGCGCGGTATCCACTGAGCAACAAAATTGGCTCAGCGTCCAATAGACGCTCGCCTGGGTAATCACTGAGCGCTGGCGCCAATTGCAGATATACGCCCTCGCCACTGACGGAGTAGAGGCGCCATGCTGTCAGACCGGGGTTGCGTTGCGGAGACACGCTGGATACCCAGGCCAGCTCATCATCCTGCCCGTCGAAAAAGACTTCCCGACCCAGGGTTTCAATATTGCGGTAACTATGAGGGAACGCGCCTTGCAGCGCTCTCTCCAGCTGCAACACCGCGGTACTTTGATCCAGGGTACGCTCCAGACCTTCAGCATTGTTGTCCCAGTCGCGCACAACACCGTAGACACCTGCGGTCAGCATACTGAGCAGCATGGCGGTCAGTGACAGGGCAATCAGGATTTCAAGCAGGGTAAAACCCCGGTTAGCGTGATGGGTGTGCGTCATCGTGGCAGGTCGGAACGTGTCCAACGCACCGCCTCTATGATTTCGCCCGTCAAAGAATCGCGAATTTCATACCGTTGCAGCAGGTCATACATCGGGGCCGTTCGACGTTCGGCGTCGGGGAGTATGTCCATGCCCTCAATGGTATATCGATCATCTTGTATGGCCGCTTCGAAGTCGCGGAATTCATTGTCGAGCAGCGCTTGATTGACCGCTGCACGCGCGGCCGTGCTGGCCTGCAAACTTTGTTGCGCCCTGACCGCCAACTGCTTGCTGCCCGCCGACAAGGTAAACAAGCCGCCCATCACCATGGCCGTGATGGTCAATGCAATCATCACTTCCAACAAAGTGAAACCACGCGCGCCTGTCAAATTGTCTGGCCTGTTACTCATCGCGGAAATTGACCCTGCCTGAGAATGGATCGATGGCGACAATCCGTATGCGCTGATTCTGTCTGAACAACAATTCTCCGCCCGTACTGCCACCTTCAGGAAAAAAGCTGATAAGCAATGGCTCACGAACAAGTTGGCTGGACTGTGTGTTGTTGGCATACCACAGTTCAAGATCGTCAGAGTGCCAGCGACGGGTCACGCCTGTTTGCGAAGCAGTGCCATCAGTCTCTTCAGCCAACTGAGCATTGCCATCTGATATCACAAACTCCACCTGGGTGGTTTGTCCCTGCACAACCGCCATACGCCTGGCATTATTCAGCAGGCCAGTGGCTTGTCTGACTTGCGCGTTAAAGCTGGGAGCATCCAATGAGCGCAGCGCTGGCACGGCCAGAGTCGCCAACATGCCCAGTATGCCGAGCACCAGCAGCAGCTCCAACAAGGTGAAGCCGCGCTGCAGCCATGCATCAGCCGCCGATATCCGCGTCATTGCCCTCTCCGCCTGCACGGCCATCGGCGCCGTAAGACATCAACGTGAAACTGCGTCCATCGCTGTCATAAACATAGGCATTACCCCATGGATCAAGCGGTACGTCTCCACGCAGGTAGGGGCCATTCCAGGAAGCGCGACCGCCACTGCTGCGCACCAGCTGTTCGAGATCGTCAGGGTATTGCCCCATGTCGAGACGATAAGCATCCAGCGCACTGCCCAGGGAAGAAATTTGTGACAACACGGCGTCACGACGCGCACTGTCTGCCTGGTTAAACAAATTTGGTGCAACCATCACCGCCAGCATGGCGAGGATAGCCATCACAATCAGCAGCTCAATAATGGTGAAACCTTTAGCTGAGTGATGGAGCGTTCTCTGGTTCATGGGCTTTTCCTCTTGATATCCTGTCACTGTCTCGGGTTATGTTCTATTGGCCATCGATCAATTCTGCCGCCATCTGAAAACGACTCAGTATTGCCCTGAAATTGGCGTCATTCTGTGAGTTGAGATTAACAATTTCCGGGCGCAGCACAATAAACAGTTCCCGTCGCTCGTTGTTGTCGCGTTGATAACTGAACAAACGGCCAAGGCCAGGTACACGATTCAAACCTGGCACCCCGGTGTTAAACGAGTTATTGGAGCTTTGAATCAGACCACCCAGCACAACGTTTTCGCCATCACGAACCACCACCGTCGTCTCAATTTCCTGATTTTCGAAAATCGGGTTATTGCCGACACCCGATGACTCGGACACGGAGGAAAGCTCCTGGCGAATGGTTAGATTGACTACACCATCATCATTGATACGCGGGGTAATGTTTAACTCAATACCTGTCGGGCGGTATTGGATATTGGTGGTTGACGAGCCGCCAACACCAATGGTTTCGCCCAGCTGAACGGGCACTTCAGCACCAATACGTATCAGGCCTTCCATGTTGTTGATTACGGTTAACGAGGGCCTGGCAAGCAATCGAACGTCATTGTTTACGGCAATCGCTTCCAGTGTCGCATCAACGCGTGCGGCACCATCGATAAATGCCCGGTTAAATAGCAGACCTCCCAGGCCTGACGTTTCTCCCGTTCTTGGCGTTGGCAGAAATCCCGTGCTGATATTGTTGACGCTGCCAGACGCAGCATTTTCCAGCACTCGTGACCAATCAACACCAAAGGATGTGTCGTCACTCAATACAATCTGGGCAATGACTGCATTAATCATGACTTGTAATGGCGCGACATCCAGCTGACTGATCGTTGCCAGCAATTGACGATAATCACGGGGATTGGCACGAATCAACAAACTATTGGTTGGCTCATCCGCCACAATGGTTACTTGAATATTGGCTGAAATCGCCATGCTGACCGCGCCCGCGGCGGGTGCCTGCATGGTCGTGGTAAAAGCGCCATCGGTAATCGCTAACAAGGGATTGACTGAAGCCGCCGTTGGAGCCGAATCTGACAACAGCCCACTAGGTTCTGCGCGGTCTTCACGCTTAAAGACCTCGGTCAATGTGGTGGCCAGATCAACCGCATTCAGGTTTTTTACACGGTATTGGAACAGCTGCTCCGCCTGTTCCTGTCGATCCGCGTCCAGAATCCGGATCCAGCGCGTGATTTCATCAAATCCGCGCGCTGCTGGTGCAGTAACCAGCAGCGCATTGATGCGATCCAAACCTTGCACCTGATAGGCCGGCGAGGCACCTTCAATCAAAGTTAACAAGTCCTTAAGTTCTTGCGCCACATCCGTGGCGCTGGCGTTACTGAGTGGGTACAGCTGAATACCTTGATTCTGAAACGGGTCATCGTCAATCAGGTCCAGCAACTCGTTAATCCGGCTCAACTGCGCCGGTGTTGCAGTGACCGCTACCGTATTGCTGTTTGCGATGCGTGTTACGGTGCCATCCGGCTGTAGCAAAGGCGCCAGCAGCTCTATGGCAGAGGCCGAAGACACATGCGTCAGCGGCGTAATCTGCATGACACGTGAGGCAATGCCTGTAACATCCGGCGTCGTGATTTCGAGCGGCACATTGGTGACCGCTTTACGGGCGTACCAGACGTTACCTACCTGTTCCAGCAAAATTCCGTTTTCGCGAACCAACAATCGCAGTAAGGGCCAGATGTCCTGAAAATTCAGCGGCCGATTCTGCGCGGTCCTTAAACTGACCTTATCGGCGATTGTTGGATCAATAACCATGGAAATATCCAAGGCGTCTGCCAGCTCTGCGAGAATGTCACGCAAGTCTGCCTGCTCATAGTTGAGAGCGACTACATCTTCAGAGGGGCGTTGCACCGGCGTGGGTGCGGTTTCTCTGTAGGGCTGAATGCCCGAGCGCCGGCCGTCCCGGTTGATTTCGTCAATCAACGCGACACGCTCATTATCAACTGGTTCATCGTTTACCGATAATAGTTCGATACCTGAGACGCCGCTGCTGGCATTGACCGCAGGTGACTGTCGGGGCTGCAACTCGGGGATCATGCTGCTGTTTTGCGCGTCAAATGCCGCGCAAGACGTCAGGCCGATTGCCAACCCCATCAGGCTCATGTTCTTGAGCGTTCCTTTCACCTTTTTTACTCCTCTTAGAGCACTGTCTGTCATTTGGTTTGCACAATTAAAACTGCACAGCATTCATGCTGAAAACTGCTGACAGCATGGTGATGGTGATACCACCCACAGCGATCCCCAGCAGCAGAATCAAGCCGGGTTGCAAGGCTGCCACCAGTCGGTTCATCTGGTTTTTTACAGATTGGTCAAATGTTGCAGCGGTTTTTAACAGAATGCTGGCTGTGCGCCCTGACTCCTCACCCACACTGACCAACTGATGAAGCAGGGTAGGGAATGCACCGGTTTTTTCAAGTGCGGCACCCAATCCTGAACCGCCACGGACATCTTCTTCAACTTGACCCAACAAACGCACGAGCTCGGCATTCACTAACACCTCTCGGGACACGCGCAAGGCACGAATCAACGGTATACCCGCTGCCATCAAGGCGCCTAGTGTGCGTGCAAAAACCGCGCAATCACGAAACAATAGTAATTGGCCCAGAAAGGGTGTTTTCAGCAGACTGGCGTGTTTGGCAAGTCGACGAGCAGGGTCGGCGTCTAGCCAGCGCCACCAGGCGACTGCGCCAATAACTGATAAGACCATTAACCACCCCCAGTTGCTGACAAAGGCGCTCAGTGACAACAAAAAAGCGGCTGAGGCTGGCACGTCAGTGCCGGCATCCTCAAACATGACCGCAAACTGGGGAATCACAAAAATCAGCAGCATGGCAACCGACACCACACCGGTCACCAATAACACAATCGGGTAGACCATCGCGGACACAATCGCCTGGCGGTTGCGGGCGCTGGTTTCCAGAAAATCTGCCAGATCCGGCAACAGTTGATGCAGGATGCCGCCTTCTTCTCCGGCGCGCACAATGTTGACGTACATTCTGGAGAAAACATCCGGACGTGTTTCCATGGCATCCGCAAGACTTTTACCTTCCTTAACCTCGCGACGTAAACCGGCAACCAGGGTCTGCATTGCCAGTGATTCGGTTATGCCTTCTAGCATGCGCAAGGCTTTATCCAACGGCACCCGTGCATCTACCAAAGTTCTCAGGCCTGTGGTGAAGTCCATCAAATCAGCATTCTTGACTTTGCCGTGTCGTGTGCGTGACTGGCGGGCTGCCAGTTTGGTTTGAGTCAATTTGACCGGGGTCAGTTTTCGCGCCTGTAACAACCGAATGGCATCTCGCTCGGACTCAGCAGAGATCTCACCTTGTTGCGAGTGTCCTTGGGTATCAAAGGCCTGATAGGAAAAGTGTGTCAGACTCATAGGGCGGCACCGGCACGGGTTACGCGCACAACTTCTTCGGGTGTAGTCATCCCTGCAGCCAGTTTTTCCAAGGCATCTTCACGTAAGGTTTTCATGCCTTCGCGAATAGCTTGAGCCCTGATGATATTTGCGTCTGCACCTACGGCTATTTCGTGGCGGATAGCATCACTCATCACCAACAGCTCATAGAGCCCGATACGACCCCGATAC
>JAUSPW010000291.1 GCA_030652635.1 Pseudohongiella sp.
CATTACTCCGACCGCAGGGACGCTACCGGATCAGCTCGAGCGGTTTTGATGCACTGCGCTGCAACGGTAACCAGAGACAGCAGGATAATGCCCGCGATCACCAACAGATAGATGACAGGCGGCATGGCGGCCGACGCTGAAAACTGGTTGAAGTAAAAGTCCGTGACAAAATACGCCAGCACGCTGGCCACCACGCACGCGAGCACAACGGGTTTGATAAAGTCCATGCTCAGCAACCCAACAATCGAACGTGCCGTAGCCCCCAATACTTTGCGCACCCCAATTTCCTTGGTGCGGCGCTCAGTGGAGTAATACGCCAGCGCGTACAGACCCAAGGCGGCAATCACAATGGTAATGATGGCCGCAAACTGCGCGGCACGGTTGATACCATTGGTCTGCTCATAAATCTGTTGATTAAACGACTGTTCATAAAACTCGCGGTTGATGGGCGCATCTGGCCGGTGCTCGGCCCACACACTGTCAATATGTTGCAGGGCACTGTCGCGTTGTGCAGGATCAATTCGAATCAACAAGGACCGCAACGGTTGCTTCGAGGCGCGCAATACCGACGTCGAGCGCAAGGTATCCTCAAGCCCTCCGGACAATCTGAAGTCATTGACCACGCCAACAATGCGGAAACTCAGTGTGCCAATCATCAACACCTGATTGATCGCTGCTTCGTTGCTGCCCAGTCCGAAGTTACGCACCGCAGCGGGTGTGACCATCACGCCATAGGTCTGCTCCGGATCGGGTTGTCCGGCTGGCATGTAATCGGCCGGAAACTCCAGAGAGAAATTGCGCCCCGCCAACAGTTGCAACTGCATGGCATCGACGTAGTTTTCATCCACGCCCAGATGGCTGACCGGACGTGCGTCCTCAGCAGGCCAGCTTGAGTGGCGCCAGGGGTTATAACCACCGTTGTCGGGCGGCGCGGCCTCCGCTTTACCAACGGTGAGCACCGCAGGATGCTGTCGCAACTCATTTACCATGGCATCGTAATTGAACTGCTCGGGATTACGCGGGTTGTACATGCTGTCCAACACCACCAGATTACTGCGATTAAAACCAATATCCACCTCATTCAGATAACGCACTTGCAATGTGATGCCAATCGCCAAGATGACCAACACCACCGCGAAGCTAAACTGAATGACCGTCAATCCTGAGCGAATCAGGCGACTGGTTTTGCCGCCGTCCCGTTTGCCACTGATCGCGGCGGTTGGTGCAAAACGCGACATACGCAATGCGGGAATCAGACCTGATAACAGCCCGGTCACCAGCACAAACAGCACAATCACCAGTACCTGGCTAGAACCAAACATAGAGCCAAATGTAAAACCTGTGCCGGTGAGCGTGGTGTAAGGGCCAATGGCCGCAAACACCACCGGCAGTGCGACCAGCAGTGCAAGCAACGTCAGCAACATGGATTCCACCAGAAATTGCGTCAATAAGTCGGACTGAGTGGCCCCCAGCGTTTTACGCACACCGGTTTCTTTACCGCGTTGCTGCATTTGTGCCAATGACAGGTTGGCGAAATTGATGCAGGAACTCAGCAGAATCAACACAGCAAAGGTCACCAGCCCGCTCAGTACCAAACGGCGACTGTTGTCCGGCGCAGCAAAGCCCTGCCGTGGTGACAAATGAATATCTGCCAACGGTTCAAGATCGAGCGCTGTGTCTATTCGCATTACAAATTCGCGCTGAGCATCCGGTACATTGCGTTCGATAAAGTTGGGGAAATCAGCCCTGATGGCATCGGCGGAGTCTGGATTGGAAATCACCACATACGCCATGGTGCCACCAAATCCTGCCCAGGCAGTGCTATTCATAAATTCTTCACCAGCGATTTGGCGGCCTGTCGGCGTGCCAATCATGGCATCGATCGCCAGATGAGTATTGGACGGCAAATCTGCGATTAAACCCGTGACACGCAGTTCAGTCCGGTTTTCCAGTGTGAGGGTTTTGCCCATGGGGTTCTCAGATCCAAAGTACTTCTCAGCCGTGCTCTGCGTTAATACGATGGTATTGGGATCTGTTAACGCGGTCTGTGGATCACCTTGAATAAACTCAAACGAGAATATGGACAAAAATGCAGGATCAACCCAAGTGTAATCATTAGGTGCTGATACATTTTCATAAGCAAACAGACCGTTGCTGTTGCGAATTTTGGCCGACATCTCGATTTGCCCATAATCCTGCAGCAAAGGGTTATAGATGCCTTCGGCAATCACACTGCTGTCGATACGTTGATCCGTTGTCAGGCTGGTGACAACCCGGTAGATGTTCTGCCAATTGTCATAATGTTTATCGTAACTGCTGGTGTACTGCACGTGCATTAATACCAGCAGACTGCACACCAAACCCAGGCTCAAGCTGAGCACTTTGATGGCGGTAAAGCCGGGTTGCTTGCGCAGATTTCGTAACGCCACAATCAGATAGTTGTAAAACATGGTGCATCCCTCACGCTAAACTGAAGTCAAAGAACGGCGTTAACATTCGCCCGGGCGTTGGCATCCACAATTTTCCCGTCCAGCAGACGCACCACCCGGGTTCCATAAGCGGCGTAGTGTTCTGAGTGCGTCACCATAA
>JAUSPW010000299.1 GCA_030652635.1 Pseudohongiella sp.
TATTCACCATCCAATCAAGATAGGTGCGCACAACAGAGGCCTCGGACGACATCGGAGACATCATTTTTAACTTATTCCACTCGGCCAGGGCTTTATCAAGCGCCTCTTTGGGCATGCCTGCGCCTTCAATACGACCTTTAAGCTCTTCAGCTTCATTGGGTGCATCGTCCAATTCACCCATTTCTTTCTGAATCGCTTTCATCTGTTCATTCAGATAATACTCGCGCTGGCTTTTTTCCATCTGCTTTTTGACACGGCCACGGATGCGCTTTTCAACCTGGAACAAGTCGATTTCTGCCTCGATCAGCCCCATGAGATGCTCAATACGAGCTTCCAGGCTGACCAGTTCAAGCAGGTTTTGTTTCTCTTGCAACTGCAACGACATGTGTGACGCAATGGTATCGACCATGCGGCCCGGTTCGTCGATACCAGAAATTGAACTCATCACCTCTGGCGGGATTTTTCGGCTGAGCTGGACATACTGATCAAACTGGGACAACAGCGACTTCAGTAACAGTTGCCCTTGTTTCTCAGGCAAAGCATCTGAATGCAACGGAACCACTTGGCTCTGGAAATAATCATCTACCAGCTCGGCACTGCGAATTCGGGCACGTGTCACACCCTCGACCAGCACCTTGACGGTGCCATCTGGCAGACGAATCAGTTGCAGAATGGTGGCAATTGTTCCGACAGCGTAGATGTCTTTGATGCCCGGATCATCGTCGGAGGCATTCTTCTGCGCCACCAGTAACACCTGCTTATGGCTGTGCATCGCCACTTCAAGTGAGCGAATGGAGCGCGGCCGCCCGACAAACAAGGGTTGAACAATTTGTGGATACACCACCACATCACGAAGAGGCAACAGTGGCAAACCAGCATTCAAGCTGGCGGGGTTATCAGTAACATCACCCATAATCATACTCATCAGTATCGTTGTGACAGTTGATGACTAATTTGAGGCCTCGGCTCCCGGATTTCAAGAGCCGTGACGTTTTATTACGGGTGATGATCAGTGGCGGACTTTTTCAGGCGGGGATCAATCAGCTGCCCGGGTACTTGCAACCGGCTCAGCTTCATACATCAACAGAGGTTCGGAATCGCCATTAATTACTGCAGCGTCAATGACGACTTTACTGACATTGTTCATCGAAGGTATCTTGAACATGGTCTCCAGCAAAACGCTTTCCATGATAGAGCGCAGGCCACGGGCACCGGTTTTGCGCTCCTTGGCTTTTTTGGCAATGGCTTGCAAGGCATCATCTCGGAACTGGATTTCAACATCTTCCATTTCAAACAATTTTGCGTACTGCTTCACCAGTGAATTCCTGGGCTCTTTCAAGATTCGCATCAGCGCATCAAGATCCAGTTCATCCAGTGTCGCAATCATAGGCAGACGTCCTACAAACTCAGGAATCAAGCCAAATTTAACGAGATCCTCTGGCTCCACATTTTTGAAGGTGTCACCCGCCAGCTTATCGGTGTCTTTGCTACGCACTTCAGCACTGAATCCAATGCCGCTCTTTTCAGAGCGATCCCGGATGACTTTGTCCAGACCCGCAAATGCACCACCACAAATGAACAATATATTGGAGGTATCTACCTGCAGAAACTCCTGTTGTGGATGCTTGCGACCGCCCTGCGGCGGTACAGACGCAATTGTACCTTCGATCAGTTTCAGCAAGGCTTGTTGAACACCTTCGCCAGAAACGTCACGTGTAATCGAGGGGTTATCCGATTTTCGGGAAATTTTGTCGATTTCATCGATGTATACAATACCAATCTGCGCTTTTTCAACATCGTAGTCGCATTTCTGCAACAGCTTCTGAATGATGTTTTCAACGTCCTCGCCCACATAACCCGCTTCGGTCAATGTGGTCGCATCGGCGATGGTAAACGGCACGTCCAGTAAGCGCGCAAGGGTCTCGGCAAGCAAGGTTTTGCCCGTACCGGTTGGGCCTATCATCAGAATATTGCTTTTACCAAGTTCAACGTCACCGCTGCGTCTGTCGTATCCAAGACGCTTATAGTGATTGTAGACAGCAACCGCGAGTACCTTTTTAGCCTTGTCCTGGCCAATCACATACTCGTCCAGCGTCTTTTTGATTTCTTCAGGCACAGGCAGTTTTTTGCGGCCTGACTCGGTTTCTTTTTCCTGAATTTCTTCGCGAATAATATCGTTGCACAGATCGACACATTCATCGCAGACAAATACTGATGGCCCGGCAATCAGCTTGCGTACTTCATGCTGGCTTTTGCCACAGAATGAGCAATACAACAGCTTTCCGTTGTCGTCACTCTTGCTAAAACGATCATCTGACATGCACTAACTCCCGGATGCTACACGGCTCTGCGCGTAATTACCTTGTCGATCAAGCCGTATGAGACTGCCTGCTCCGCGTTCATAAAGTTATCACGCTCGGTATCACGGGCGACGTCTGCCAATGTCTTTCCTGTGTGAAAGGCCATGATTTCATTAAGTTGCTGACGCATCTTGAGAATTTCATTGGCCTGAATTTCGATATCTGATGCCTGTCCCTGTGCGCCGCCACTTGGCTGGTGAATCATCATACGAGAATTCGGCAGCGCAAATCGTTTTCCTTTGGCGCCTCCGGTCAATAAAAAGGCCCCCATACTGGCGGCTTGCCCGATACACATGGTACTGACATCCGGCTTGATGAACTGCATG
>JAUSPW010000305.1 GCA_030652635.1 Pseudohongiella sp.
ATATGGAACAGTGCAGAAGAGTTTGCGGCGGGCGAATCGTTTGAACGTCTCGCGGCTGTTGGTTGGGATCACTCACATTGGTTGTCACGTGAAGTGGTGTTGGTATCGCCGGGTAAAGTGCACGTTAATACAGTCTTTCAACGGTTTAACGCCAATAACGAGCCTATCGGCACTTACGAGTCATTGTATATCGTCACCCGCGATGCCAATGGGCATTGGGGCACACAGGCGCGCTCCAGTCTGGCGCCTTGACTATCAGTTGACATAAGGCAGTGTTGCCCACTGGAAATCGAACGATGATTCGGGCAAACTTGCCGCCCTTATGCAGCTATCCGACTTTGACTATTATTTACCTGACGAACTGATCGCACGTTATCCAGGTGAAACCCGCTCCGGCAGCCGCCTGTTGTGTCTTGATCGTCACACAGGTGCTACCCGTCATCATATTTTTCGTGACATCCTCGAGATGATACAGCCCGAAGACCTGCTGGTTTTCAACGATACCAGGGTGATTCCTGCGCGTCTGTTTGGACACAAAGCCAGTGGTGGTCGTATCGAAGTGATGATCGAACGCATGTTGCCTGACAATAAGATCATCGCGCAGGTACGCGCCAGCAAATCGCCAGCAGCAGGCACCTTGCTTAAGTTGGTATGCCCAACGTCAACTGAAACACTGGAGGCAGAAGTGTTAGGTCGTCAAGGTGAGTTTTACCATTTGCGATTTCTATCTGATGAGTCTCTGATTGATTTGCTGGACAGGTTTGGGCATATGCCTTTACCCCCTTATATAGACCGGGCGGATGAGCAATCTGATCTGACGCGTTACCAGACGGTGTATGGTCGTTGTCCTGGTGCCGTAGCCGCACCCACTGCGGGCCTACATTTTGACGATCAATTACTTGCTGCACTGAGAGGAAAAGGTGTGGATCTGGCGTTTCTGACACTACACGTAGGGTCGGGGACATTTCAGCCGGTAAGGACTGATAACGTGCTAGAACACAAAATGCATAGTGAGTGGATAGATGTACCAGATTCAGTTGTACAGCAGGTCAAGGCGTGCAAAGCCAGGGGCGGTAGAGTGATAGCCGTTGGTACGACTTCTGTGCGCAGCCTGGAGACAGCAGCAGTGAACGCTAAACTGTCAGGCAGCCAAGGTCTGATGGCCTATTCAGGTGATACCGATATTTTTATATATCCTGGCTACGAATTTGGTGTGGTGGACGCGATGATCACCAATTTTCACTTGCCACGCTCAACATTGATGTTACTGATCAGCGCGTTTGCCAGTCGCAATAACGTGATGGAGGCCTATCAAGAGGCGATCAGGCATCAATATCGCTTCTTTAGCTATGGCGATGCCATGTTTATCAGCTAGTGGTATACTCTCGCCCCTCGAATTTCCAACATCCTTCAACTTCATCAAAGACAACCATACAGGAAAAGGGTTTTAAACATGGCTAAAGCACCCGTTCGCGTTGCAGTCACCGGAGCCGCCGGTCAGATCAGTTATTCATTGTTGTTCCGTATCGCTTCTGGCGAGATGCTGGGCAAAGATCAACCCGTGATTTTACAGTTGTTGGAAATTACACCGGCGCTGGAAGCATTAAAAGGCGCCGTAATGGAGCTGGAAGATTGTGCGTTCCCACTGTTGCAGGGTGTTGTGCAGACTGATGATCCTAACGTTGCCTTTAAAGACGCAGATTACTGCTTGTTGGTGGGTGCACGTCCACGTGGCCCCGGCATGGAGCGTAAAGATCTACTGGCTGCAAACGCTGCCATCTTCTCTGTACAGGGCAAGGCCATTAATGACAACGCCAGCCGCAGCGTAAAAGTGTTGGTTGTAGGTAACCCGGCGAACACCAATGCCCTGATTGCATACCGCAATGCACCTGATCTGAATCCTGGTCAATTTACTGCCATGACGCGTCTGGATCACAACCGTGCGGTTGCCCAGTTGGCAGAAAAAACTGGCAAACACAGCACTGATGTTGATGGCATTATCATTTGGGGTAACCACTCTGCAACCCAGTATCCTGATGTTCATCACACTACGGTTGCTGGCACAAAAGCACTGGATCTGATTGACCAAAGCTGGTTGACAGGTACCTTTATTCCTAATGTGCAACAGCGTGGTGCAGCAATCATCAAGGCGCGTGGCTTGTCATCAGCCGCATCAGCTGCCAACGCAGCAATTGAGCATATGCGTGACTGGGCGCTGGGTACAAATGGCAAGACCGTCTCCATGGGTATTCACAGTGATGGCAGCTACGGCATAGAGAAAGGTTTAATTTACTCCTTCCCGGTTACCTGCGCCAACGGGCAATACACCATAGTGCAAGGTCTTGATGTCAAAGCATTCAGCCGCGACTTGATGCCGAACACTGACATAGAACTGAGGGAAGAGCGTGACGGCGTCGCGCATTTGTT
>JAUSPW010000309.1 GCA_030652635.1 Pseudohongiella sp.
GAACCTGCGACCCCCACACCCCCAGTGTGGTGCGCTACCAGACTGCGCTACGCCCCGAATTCAGAGCCGGCATTATACTTGCCTTGTGAGTGCTTGCAAGTCCCCTGCGGGATATAGAAAATTTTTGTCTGACACAATAAAAAAAGGTGGCTGAATTCAACACTCAGCCACCTTTTATTCATGTCATAACACGTCGAATTACATCTCGAAGGTTACGCGACCATAGAGCATACGGCCAGTTGGATCATACAGCACTGATTCCATACCGCCGAGCATTGGAACTTTCTGCGGCATTCTGTCGAACAGGTTACGTGCACCCACAGTAAAGCTCAATTCGCCGCCCAATGCTTCTACGCCACGATAGTTGTAGCTGGCATCAAAAATTGTAGAGGCTTTGAGCTCATTGACTTCACGGTAGTTGCTGAAAGGCAGGTTGGCCTGGTAGGCAAACTTGTTAGCATTGAAGACCACGTCATCAATGTAACGACCGGTCAGGTTGGCGCTATGGCGGTCACGTGACCAGCCCAGGCTGACGTTAGCTTTGACGCGTGGCATTGGTGGAACTGCGCCCGTCAGATCGTTCTGCAGGCCAGCCGCCTCAATGATTGGTCGCTCAACGCTCAACTGATATTGATAACTGTCTACATAAGTACCGTCAATGGCCATGCTGAACATGCCAAAGTCTGCGACTGAGAAGCGGTAGCTCCATTTCAGGTCATAGGCTTTTACCAGCATCTTTGAGGCATTGCTTGCGCCGCTGAGAATACGATCGATCTGATCCAGGCCAGCAGGGTTACGCTGGATTCGTTTGTCAGATCGTGGATCGTTTACCCACTGAGCTACCAAGTCCAATGGTGGTTTGGCCGTGGCGGTATAACTGAATGCCTGGCGGAAATTGAAGTAATCCGCTGCCAATACGTCACCGGTAGTGGAGCTAATGATACGATCCACAAAGTCAGTTTCACTGTAGTCAATAGAAACCGACATGCCTTCAATCAAGTCCAGATCAAAACCTAATGACAGTGTGTCCGCTGATTCAGGAACCAGATTCGGGTTGCCTTGTGAGCAGTTAGCAGTAAATGCTGCGAATGTGGTGAATGGGTCAGACACGTTAGTCAAACCACAAGACTGTGGTGCGTTCAACTGGTTCAAGCTGGGTGCGATGAACGAAGAACCAGCACTTGCGCGCAAGGTCAGTCTGTCCATCGGGGTATACACCAGACCATATTTAGGGTCGGTAGAGCCCTGGCCAGTACTGTATGACTCATCACGCACAGCCAATTGCAATTCGAGATTGCTCAGCAGCGGAGCCGACAGTTCCATAAAGTAGGCGTTTACGCTACGACCATCACTGGTTGGGAACAGTTTAGTACCGATAAATACATCGCCCGTCAGACTGTGCAGGCTGGGGATGTTGTTAAAGCGGTCCGAACGACGCTGATAGCCCAACGCTGCGGCAATTGGACCGCCTGGCAATTCAAAGCCACCCAGCGGCACTTCACCGTTGATCACCAGATCAAAAGTTTGCAGTTTGTCAGTATCATTCACACGGTTGCTGGTATAAACAGTCGAGTCTGCAACAACTTGAGTGTTCAGGACCTGAGGTGAGGTGGCAACAAATGGGTTGAAGCAAGAGGCGCGATCCTTGATTACGTCACAATTCAGACCTTGCTGAATGGCACCCAGACTGAAATTGCTGGCGACGCTCTTGTCGAGTTGGTAAGCAAACATATAGTTTGCCTGACCACGCCAGCCGTCTATAAATGGCACCGCAAAGTCGGCCTTGAATGCCTGGCGAATGCCACGCACATATGTTTCACCAGTCAATGAACCGTCATCAGACAATTGGCTTGGCAAGGTGCCTTGTTTGCCCCATGGACGCCATGAGTTAAAAGTAACGTCTTCGTTGAACGGGATACCATTTGGATCAAGAATAACTGCACCATTAGCGCCTCGATCAGGCAGGCCGTCACCATTCTGGTCACGTGCGAATAAAGGCTGGCCTGCAGAGTTTACTGCTCTGAAAGGGTTGCCTGGCAATTCACCACGTACGGCTGGCAATTCTGACACGCGACCACCTGGGTTGGAGGCTGAGCCACGTGGGTAAGCGCGACGTGCAAATACGCTGGTTTGTGCGTTTATGCTGAAGTCAGAGCTGACATCATAAGACAGGTTCAGGAATGCTGTGCCCGCATCCTGCTCGGTACGATAGTCCCAGAACTCGCCGTAGTCATACCAGCAACGCATGCCTGCTGCGGTGCCTGTCTGGCTGAACAGGAATCCATTCGGGTTAGCGCCCTGAACGGTTGGGTCGTTTCTGACTGTGCCGCAACCTGGATCTGGACGGACGGTTGTTTGAACAACACCAGCTGCGTTGCGCACCAAGTTACCCGCAGCATCACGGCGTGGAACGTTATAGTTGCCAGGGTTCGATGTAGAAGAAGATGTCAAACCGGCATTCATCTGGTCTGGACGGTCACGCATACGTAAGCGACCGTTGGATCGGTAGTCAGCTGCAAATACAACATTCAGGCCGCTGATCTCGGTGCCGCCTAAAAAGCTCAGCTGTGTATCTTTATAGTCGCCACGCGTGTCGCCTTGCTGGTAAACCTCAACTTTTACGCCATCGTAAGATGTACGTGGTACAAAGTTTACAACACCGGCTACTGCCTGTGATCCATACAACGCAGCTGCACCGTCAGTAACGATGTCCAGGCGTTGAATGGCAATTTGTGGCAGGAAGGTGTTGACGTTAGTGCCAATCACACGCATGCCGTCAACTAGGTTCAATGTGGCACCAGCGCCAAGTCCACGCAGGTTGATTGATGTAACAGTACTGGACGCGCCAGTCAGTGAGTTCTGGGTAATTGTTGAACCCTGGTTAAAACTCAGATTATGAATCACATCGCCCATGTTGGGTGTGCCCGCCAGTGCAATGTCTTCTGCGCCGATCTGGGTAATTGGGGATGCTGCACGGAAACCTTCGGTACGTCGGATAAAGGAGCCGGTTACAACAACTTCTTCAACTTCCGGGGTATTCTGCGCGAGTGCTGCGCCCGAGGGGATCAGCAGCGCTGCGGCGATTGCAGCGGACAGCAGGTTAACTCTGTAAGTAACAGCAGATTTGGATTTCATCCATTGACCTCTTGATATTTCTTATGGTTATAGGTCGGCTTTGTTTAAAAACTCAGCGTCTTTTTTGCTTTTTTTGCTTAAATGTGTGGGTTCATACAACTTAAGCATCGATTCATCATATCTTCCCCGATAAATCAATGATGGAATATATCACTGTGAGTTATACAGTAAAGCGGATTTTCTACGAAAGAGCGGAAAGTTACAGTACGTGCGTTCGATTTGTCTTGAAAAGAGTGACACTTGATGGGGTTTGGTTCAAAGCAGTCTGAGAACGGCTTCCAGTTCTGCAATCATGGTTTGTAAGTCGCTGTTCTCAACAGATGCGCTCGCATGTGCTGGGGGAACTTCTTGTGGGCCGCTCATCCTTTGACGCGCCCCACCAATTGTAAAACCCTGCTCATACAACAACGCCTTGATCTGCCTGATTAGCAGCACATCCTCGCGTTGGTAGTATCGACGGTTGCCACGACGTTTGACGGGTTTCAGCTGAGGAAATTCCTGCTCCCAATAACGCAGAACATGCGGTTTAACCGTGCACAACTCACCTACTTCACCGATTGTGAAGTAGCGTTTGGCAGGAATATCTGGCAGTTCTTTATTATTGCTGGGTTCCAGCATAT
>JAUSPW010000313.1 GCA_030652635.1 Pseudohongiella sp.
CATGGTTCCCGTGACCAGCACCTTCTTTTCGGCAAGGACCGCAATCCGGTCGCAGATCGCGTGCAGCGTGTCCAGATCATGCGTGACCAGAAACACGGTCAGTTTAAACGCATCTCTTAATGTCAGCAGAAGCTGGTCAAACGCTGCTGCGCCAATCGGGTCCAATCCTGCGGTAGGTTCATCAAGAAACAAAATTTCCGGGTCCAGCGCTAAAGCCCTGGCCAGCGCTGCGCGTTTTATCATGCCACCGGACAGCTTGGACGGATACAAATGTCCTGCGTTTGCCGGCAGCCCGGTCAGGGCGAGCTTAACGCGCGCGATATCGTTGGCTTGCGCTCTGCTTAAGCCCACGTGTTCTATGAGCGGTAACGCAATATTTTCAAGCACGGTCAGTGAGGAAAACAGTGCGCCTTGCTGAAACAGTACCCCAAACCGGCGCTCCATGGCAGACCGATCCCGGCTATTGAGTGACAGCATGTTTTTTCCGAACACCTGTACTTCGCCGGATGTTGGGCGCAGTAAACCCACAATTGACCGCAGCAACACAGACTTTCCGGTACCCGAGCCTCCCACAACACCCAGAATTTCTCCATGCAGCACGTCCAGATCAAGATCTTTGTGCACAGAGTTGCTTCCGAAGGTGTTACACAGATCGCGAACCTGAATGATGGCGGGGTCAACTGACATTACCAGTCCATCTCCATATAAAAAAGTGCGGCGACAGCGTCGAGCAGAATCACCACAAAAATACATTGAACCACACTGGCCGTGGTCCGCTCGCCCACGGATTGTGCGCTGCCGCTGACCTTGAAGCCTTCGAGGCAGCCAATCAGCGCGATCAATACCGCAAATACCGGTGCTTTGCCTAAACCCAACCATAAGTGCAGCAGCGGCACTTGCTGAACGATGCCGATAAATTGCGTCAGGCTGATGTTCAGCGACAATACCGCCACCATTGCGCCTCCGGCAATTCCGGAAAGGATGGCGATAAAACCGAGAATGGGCAGGGTGATCACCAGTGCCAGTATTCTCGGGATAACAAGCAACTCGATTGCGCTGAGGCCCTGTACTTTTAAGGCGTCCAGTTCCTCGTTGACTTTCATGGAGCCGATTTGAGCGGTAAATGCGCTGGCCGTGCGGCCTGCCAACAAAATTGCAGCAAGCAACACGCCCAGTTCACGCATAAATGCGTAAGCGACCAGATCAACGGTATAAATGGTCGCTCCAAACTGCGCCAATACCGTGGCACCGAGAAACGCAACCACGGCACCGACCAGAAAATTCAATAGTGCAACGATGGGGACTGCGTTGAGCCCTGCTTGCTGCATCTGCGCAACCAGGGCTGTCCAGCGCCATCGCCAAGGGCGCAAAACAAGCGACAACAGTGTTGTGATGGTCAGGCCAGTGAATGCAAAAAATTGGCTCAGTTGCCGCCAGCCGCTAACCGTCAGCGTGCCCAGCGCTTCCAGCCCATCTCCCCAGCGTTGTTTTGGTGCGTTCGGGGGTTCCTGGCCGCGCATGGACGTTGCGACTGCCAGCAGCAAAGCTTTCCACTCGGGTGACAATCCTGTTGCGCGCTCAACAATATCGGCCAAGGTGTCTGGCCCCAGCAAGTCCACCAGCAAGGTTGCGCCGGCGGTATCAATCGCAACGAGCCCACTGGCATCCAGAGAGCGGGGCTTTTGCGAGGGAACGGAGACCTGTTTCGATAAGCGCTGGTACTTTTGCAGCGTCCACTCACCATTCAGCAATAGACGTGGCCACAGGCTGTGGTCGTCCGCAGTCTCTGCGGCATCCGATGGGACAGATTGCAAAACGAGAGCATTGCTCATGGGCAGACAACTTGCTCCCACATCAGAGTGCTATGAGTAAAAAAGAGACATGATTGACGTACATGATACTACTTTGATGTTGAGCGGGGGATCAAGAAGAGCCGTTGACCACGATAACAATTGTTATACGCTGGTTTGTGGTGATCAGCTATGCTTGCCTGCTATGGAAACAGATCTTTTTCAAAGTGACAAGGTACGGCAAGAAGACGTGCTGGCGATAGGGCCCGGCTCAAGTTACCTGGGCGGGTTTCTCGTGCACGATGCCATCGCCGTGTTGTCTGCAGTCGCGCAGGTGACCGCGCAGTCACCGTTCCGACATCTGACGACACCTGGCGGTCAAAAGATGTCGGTTGCGATGAGCAATTGCGGTCGGCTGGGTTGGGTCTCTGACCACGCAGGTTATCGTTATCAGGCAGAAGACCCGCTCTCCGGAAAGCCTTGGCCGTCCATGCCAGCGCTCTTGCTTGACCGTGCTCAACAGGCAGCAGAACTGGCCGGATACAGTGACTTTAAGCCAACGGTTTGCTTGATCAATCGATACGAGGTTGGTGCCAGGATGGGGCTGCATCAGGATCGTGATGAGCGAAACCTTACCGCACCTATTGTGTCGTTTTCTCTGGGGATTCCGGCAACGTTTATTTGGGGCGGTTTGCAGCGTACGGACAAACCGAGACGGTTTTTGTTAAAGCACGGAGACGCCGTGGTGTGGGGTGGGCAGGATCGTTTGCGATTTCATGGGGTGGCGCCGATCAAAGCAGACAGCCATGCCTTGACCGGGCCTGTACGCATCAATATCACCTTCAGGCAGACGGGGCTGTAAAAGTTCTCAGTCGTAATGCATTGCCAAGCACAAATATGCTGGACATCGCCATGGCGCCTGCTGCCAGCATGGGCGACAGCAGCGTGCCGTTCAAAGGGTATAAAACACCTGCCGCAACCGGAATCAGGGCGGCATTGTAGGCAAACGCCCAGAACAAATTTTGCCGGATATTGCGGATGGTGGCTTTACTGATGGCCAGAGCGTTGACCACGCCATGCAGATCACCGCCCATCAGCACAACATCGGCAGACTCAATGGCGATATCGGTGCCAGTACCCACAGCTATACCCGTATCGGCTTCAGCCAATGCGGGTGCATCATTGATGCCGTCGCCTACAAACGCGACATTTCCAAAGCGTTTTCGCAAAGTGCGGACCGCCTCGACTTTGCCTTGTGGCAATACTTCACCAACAACTTCATCAATGCCGAGCTGTCTGGCAATTGAGCGCGCAGTTTTATGATTGTCACCCGTAATCATGGCAACTTTTAAACCCAGCGCATGAAACGCCTGGATAGCAGCGGGAGTGCCCTCTTTGATGGTATCCGCGACAGCAATAACGGCGGCCAGTTGCCCGTCGATCATGGCATACAGAGGTGTTTTGCCAAGCTCTGCTAGCGCGGCACTTAATGTTTCAACACCGTTCAGGGACGCACCTTGTTGCAGCATATAGCGGTCAGCGCCAACAAAAATAGTGTGACCGCGAACGCTGGCCCTGACGCCCATGCCAGCAACGGCTGAGAATTTGTCGATAGGGTGCAGTGGCAACTGTCGGGTTTGGGCCGCACGTACAATCGCCTCTGCAATTGGATGCTCTGAGGACTGCTCAACGGAGGCCAGCAAGGACAATGTGTCATCTGCGTCAAAACCATTCTGGAGCACAAAATCGGTCAGTTCAGGTTTTCCGTTGGTGAGAGTGCCGGTTTTATCCAGCGCAATAACACACGCATCACGCAGTGTCTGCAGGGCTTGTCCCTTGCGGAACAGGACGCCCAGTTCGGCAGCGCGTCCCGTGCCGACCATGATCGACGT
>JAUSPW010000318.1 GCA_030652635.1 Pseudohongiella sp.
AACATGCCTTCCATACCAAATGTGCGCGCTTCGTCCGGCACAATGGGCACAATACGCTGGCCGATTTCCTTGTCTTTGCACAACACGTTGAGCAGTCGCACAAACGCCATCGTGGTGGAGATTTCACGTTCACCCGTGCTCTTGAGCTGAGCGTCAAATGCGCTCAGATCAGGAATGGGCAGAGAATAACTTTGTGCACGACGCTGCGGTACAACACCACCAAGCGCATCACGCATTTTGCGCATGTAGCGCAGCTCAAGACTGTCTTCGGCAGGGCGGTAATAAGGCAGCTCGGGCAGCTTGTCGTCCTGTATCGGAATGTTGAAACGGTCGCGGAAACGTTTTAGCGCTTCGATATCGAGCTTCTTGGTCTGGTGCGCTGCGTTCTGTGCTTCTGCACCCGCACCAAAGGCGTAACCTTTGACGGTTTTGGCCAGAATCACAGTCGGGCGACCTTTGGTGTTCATCGCTTCTTTGTAAGCGGCATACACTTTAAACGGATCATGGCCACCACGGTTGAGCGCCATGATGTCATTGTCAGACAAATGCTCAACCATCTTCAGCAACTCCGGGCTCTTGCCGAAGAAGTGCTCTCGGGTATAAGCGCCGCCGCGGCCCCAGTAATTCTGGTATTCGCCGTCACAGACTTCGTCCATGCGCGCCTGCAGTAAACCATCTTTGTCATTCTGCAGCAGCGCGTCCCAGTGACGGCCCCAGACCACCTTGATCACGTTCCAGCCGGCACCACGGAAAATGCCCTCCAGTTCCTGAATGATTTTGCCGTTGCCACGTACAGGGCCATCGAGACGCTGGAGGTTGCAGTTAATAACAAAAATCAGATTATCGAGTTTTTCACGGCCGGCTTTGCCGATGGCGCCCGTTGATTCCGGCTCATCCATTTCACCATCACCAAGGAATGCCCAGACTTTGCGGTCGCCTTGGTCCAGCAAACCGCGAGACGACAGATACTTCATCACATGCGCCTGATAGATCGCCTGCAATGGGCCCAGGCCCATGGAGACCGTCGGGAACTGCCAGTAATCCGGCATCAACCATGGGTGCGGATATGAGGACAAGCCATCGCCGTTAGTTTCCTGGCGAAACTTGTCCAGCAACTCTTCACTAATGCGACCTTCCAGGAATGAGCGTGCGTAGATACCTGGCGAGCTATGACCCTGAAAATAAATCAGGTCGCCGCCGTGGTTTTCGGTGGGCCCGCGGAAAAAATAGTTGAACGCCACATCGTACAGTGTTGCCGACGAGGAAAACGTCGAAATATGTCCACCCAGATCGGAATTATCGAGGTTGGCACGCATCACTGTAACCAGCGCGTTCCAGCGGATGATGCCGCGGATCTGGCGCTCCATGAACATATCACCTGGCATACGATCTTCGTCCTGCGGTGAGATCGTATTGCGGTAAGGGGTTGTCACGGCGGCATATGGCAACTGCTGCGTGGTGCGCAAGGCCTTGTCGGACAGGCGACTGAGCAGGAACTGGGCGCGTTCGGCGCCTTCGTGCTCAATGACGGCGCTAAGGGCTTCCAGCCATTCTTCGGTTTCTGAGGGATTAAGGTCTACCGGTTTTTCTGTCATAAGCTCTATTCTTTATCTGAAAATTCAGGTGGTTGTGATTATCTTTTAACAAGTCATGACTGCTTGTGACACGATTTCACGGCCAGACACATCTTGTAATTAAATTACAGGTTGATGCAAATACTATCTCCAAAAGCGGCTTTCTTCAAGCCGGGCCTGACAAATATGTAGTTAGACTACAAGAATTATCAACGCCAGAACGACTACCCAGACTACATGGGTTCGCATCAGCAATCCACGCAACTCCCGTAATTCCGCGGAAGCACGCGCAGCAAAATCAATATCTTTGCCAACCCGTTCCGATGTCATCATCGCCGCAGCCGCGCTTTCTTTTAACAAGTCCAGGCCAGAGTCAGGATCAAGCTGATCAAAGATACGGGACTTGATGACCTTGAAGGTAGCAACAAAATCACCGGCCAGCGCAAATGCCAAGGCCACCATCCGCACCGGCACCCACTCCAATATGGCCAGCAGTCGCTCAGCAACCGCATCGGATCGTCCGGTTTGTAACAATCCTCCGGTGGCGATCAATTGTTGCAGCAGCAGATAAAACAGTGCACCCAGCGGGCCAAACAAAATGTACCAGAACAATACAGCAAAGATGCGGCGGAAGCTGGTCACCAATACAAACTGGCTGAAACTGACATGCATACGTGCGTAATCATCAAATGATTCGTTAAACACACTGGGCGCCACTTGTACAGTATGCAGATAGGCAGCCTCATAATTGCCGCGATCCCAGCGCTGCAGATACTCTTCAATCAAAACATCGATATTCACGCGCGGCAGGCAATACATCAGCAGCAAAAAGTGCAAACCCAGTGTCAGCAGACCCATCAAACGGCCTTCCGCGATGAGCAGCACCAA
>JAUSPW010000335.1 GCA_030652635.1 Pseudohongiella sp.
ACGCTCCTCGCCATCAAGCGAAATGTCTTTGTCTGAGCGGATAATATCGGTGACCAATTCCGGTGGGACGTATTGCCCAAAACGGGATCGCACCAGATTCACCCGCCGGCTTTCGCGTAGGTAATTGCACAGCAGATTCCAGCCGGTCAGCAGCACTATCAGCAAAGCGGATGGCGCAAACGCCAGCAGCAGCCCTTGTTGCCAAATCCACAAATTGAATAAGGTGTGAAGCAGTAACAGTGTTGCACTGGCCACAATGATAAACAGGGAATTCAACCAGGGCATAGTGACGGCACCCGCTATCCCGAGCATCATCAGAATGATCAGGCTGGCAGCGCGGGCGTAATCAGGCTCGGCAAGAAAACGTTGATGCAACATGCCAGCCAGCAGCGTCAAATTGATCTCTACTCCCGGGAAAACCGGCGCGACGGGTGTCGCCCGGATATCTTTTAATCCCGGAGCCGATGTGCCCAGTAATACGATAGCCCCTGCGATCGCATCAGCGGGCAACGCTCCCGACAGCACATCCACCGCAGAAACATAACGAAAGTGCCGATTTGGCCCGTACCACGGCACCAATGCCAAGCCGCGTGAGTCAGTCGGAATGCTGAAACCACCGACATCTATGCCTTCGAGTTGGTAGGAGCCCCCCGCGACTGCAATGTTCAGTGCTACTGGAGGGTTGCCAAGTAACTCAGACAACACTGCCAATGGCAGCGATGCGTACAATTGGCCATCCGGCGCTTTTTGAATCAGCGGTGCGCGCCTGAATACGCCATCAACATCCACACCAGGATTGTCAAAAAATCCACCACCCGCACCAAACTCATTGGCGGCTTCCTGTAGCAAGGCTAGATTTCCGTTAAATCGATCTGCTTCAACCCAGGGAATATCCAGCGCGGTCCAGTCTGGAGCACTGACTACCTGCAAGGGTGGCGGGAGCATGCCAACACTTTGAACGACCTGGGGATAGGCGATATCCAGACCTGAAAAGTAGTAACCCAGGACCACCGGCCAGCTGCTGATCACTTGCGCCAACTGCTCATCCCCACCCGGAACAGGCACGTCTGCCGGGAGTTCCGGGTAAAGTTCACGAATCTGCTGCCACTCGCTGGCAAGCACATTGGACTCAGGCTCCGAAAAAACCACATCAACACCCAGCACTGCGATGCCATGTGTTGAAAAAAGTGTGTCGATCAACTCTGCAACAACCCGACGCGGCCAAGGCCATTGACCCAGTTCAGCGAGGCTGCGCTCATCGATATCAACAATCACCAGCGAGGGATCAGGTTCTTCTACAAACAACGCAGGGACGCGGTAGTCATAACTGATGAGTTCCAGACGAGCCATGATCCCAGTTGGCCAAAACCCGGCAAAATCTCCAGCAATCAGCAGTGTGAACATCAAGCTGACACCAATTTGTAGCTTGGAGATGGACATCCGCATCCACTTGATTGGCGACCTTACCCGAGCAGGCTTCGGTTTCATTTGTCATGATCTCTTAGATCGTTTGTGTGCTCACCGTTTCAGTTTCTGCAGGTGCGCATCGATCTGCTTCAGTTTGGGATCGCCGGAAGACTGGTCGGCCAGCGACTGCCGATAGCGCAAGCAGTGTTTGAGACGCTCCGAGTCAACGCCGTGGCGCACCATATGCTGCGCTAACGCCAGCGCCGCGTTTCCAACGATCTGCAAGTTGTTGGGCAAACGATCGGCAGCGGCCGAGAGCAGGGTTACGGCTTCGTCAAACAGACCTTCGTCTGCTTTGCGCACCCCTTCGTTATTCAACTGAATAATCTCGCGTCGGCTGGAATGAATGATTGCTGCTGCCTGCTCTTCCTTACCTTCGCCGCCCAGCACCGCCAGTACCTTCTGCATCAGGTTGCCGTCATCAGGATTATTCTGGATTGCCTGTTTGATAAGGTTATGCGCATCACTTTCGCGTCCCAGTGTAATACAAGCATCTGCGAGTGCCATCGCAACATCTGACGAGATGCCTGACATGTCGCCCGCTGTCGCTTTGGTCAGCGCCTCAGTGGCTTTGGTTGTGTCACCGGCGCGCTGATAAGCCAGGCACTCGGAGGCCGACAACACTCTGTCGCTAGCGGCATCTACAAAACTTCTGCGCGCCCGCTTGACGACACCTAGCGCAGCGTCACTCTTGTTCTGATTGACCAAGGATCGGGAAAGCATAGTGTAGTCGCTGACGTCTCGCACAGGCGAGTACTTGTTCACGTCAAGGGCTTTGCCCATGACCTGTTCGGCAACATCGTTGCGCCCTAGCCCGATTGCCAACGATGTAATTGTGCGCAAGCGGCTCATGGTGCCAGGTGAGATTTCCCCGGCTTTTTGCAGAATTTCCATGGCTTCATTGTGCTTGTTGCTGAGAGCTAGCAGTTTGGCAAGCAGGTCGTAAGCCGGCAGCACCATCGGTGACTCGCTAATGGTTTCACGCAGCAGCGCGCTGGCCCTGTCAATGTCGCCTTCCGCTTCCAAGGCCTGAGCGAGCCCAACTTTTGCCCAAGGGAGCGGTCGTTGTAACAAGACCATTTCGTAGAACTGGTGGGCATCGGTTGTACGCCCGGCTTTAAGTATGGCTGAGCCCTTGATCTTCAGGATATCAAAAGTGTACTTGCTGTGCGCATTGAGTAGCCGATCACATTCTGCGACCACTAGGTCCCAACGTTTGAGGTCGGTGGCGCGATTCACACTTTCAAGCTCTTCCTGGCGCATGATCAGGCGATCGACACGGGCATTAAGCTGTGCCGGTGTGAACGGTTTCAGCAGGTAGTCGTCCGGGGTGCATTCTGCAACCAGCATGACTTTTTCGTAAGCTTGTTCAGAGGTGATCATGATAAACAGCGTATTGCGGCTGATCAGATCGCGTGTGCGGATGTATTCCAGAAACTGCTGGCCGTTGGTGTTTTCGCCCAGATAGTAGTCACAGAGGATCAGGTCAAAGGTTTCTGCGGCGATGGCTTCGAGCGCAAGTTGAATATTGGCAACGGCCAGCACGCGTTTGCAGCCGACATTGTTCATCGACTGCCGGAGTTGCTGGCGCATCATTTCCTGATCGTCGATGAGCAGGATGCGTTTGCGATAGAGCCTGCTCAGCACCTGCTTTGTCCCCTAGGCCGTGTACCGGCGATGACTACCAAAAATCTGAGAATAAACGTGTATTTGATTGTTGTCGATGGCTTTGTTTGCCACGTTTCATTAGCGTTTTATCGACACTCCCCTGAAATACTTTAAATTTTCAAAGGTCTCTTTCTCAAGGCAATTCGTAGTAACTAAGCCGACATCAATGAGCAGGTGCGTACAATCATTTGTGCAGGTACACTCAAACATCGTATAAATCCTGACAACATAAAAAAAGAAGGACGCCTATGACAACACGCAGCAGTCCACCCTGGGCAGATTCACTCGGTCATATTTCCTGGCAGATGCCTGCAGTTCCCGAGGAATCCATTCCTGAAATAGTTGAACGACATGTCCGTGAGGCGCCGGACGCACCGTTTATTTATTATTTGGGCGTGCAGATGAGTATTGGCCAGATCAATGACCTGGCCAATCGTTTGGCGAACATGCTGCGTGGTCTTGGTGTGGAGCGGGGTGATGTGATCGGTTTGCATCTGCCCAATTCGCCGCAATATGTCATTGGATTGCTCGCGGCTGCCAAACTTGGCTGCCCAGCCTCTGGGGTATCCCCGCTGTTAAAACCCGATGAAATTGTCTATCAGGTCAGCAACGCAAATATCCGCATCCTGATTTCACTGGATCAGTTGTTTGTGCCAGCGGCACCTGCGCTTGACGGGCGACTGCCCGATATCAAGGCGGTGATTGTCACCGGCCCAATTGATTTTTTACCCGGCTGGAAAAAAACGCTGGCTGCCTGGACCGGTAAAGTCCCCAAGTTGGCACTGCCCACCATGAAACATGTTCGAGTGAGCGCGCTATTGCCGAATCTGTTGAAGGCAGATAACACGCGCGTGTTTGAACCGTGCCGCATGGAAGATGTGTTTATGATCCAGTACACCGGCGGCACCAC
>JAUSPW010000341.1 GCA_030652635.1 Pseudohongiella sp.
CAATCACAAAACGAATCAAGGTAAAAAGAGACAGTCCGTCATTAATTTGAATGGTGACGCCCAATGCAGACTGGCGCCTCAATGAGACAAACTTATCTTTACCCAGCAACGTAATCGTTCCAATCAACATATAACCCAGGCCCCCGGCCTGAATCAGCAGCGCGATGATTGTCTGTCCTAACCAGGTGAAGTTGCTACCGGTGTCCAGTGTGGTCAATCCAGTGACCGTGATGGCGGAAACTGCCGTAAAAAATACATCCAACACAGGCAAATCATGCTGTCGAGAAAAAGGCAGCATCAGCAAAAGCGTCCCAAGCAGGGCTCCGCTGACAAAAAATTTTAGTAACACACCACCGGCAGAACGCCAAAAGTTGTGATGACTTACGACGTGAGTGATTGCCATATGAATCCTTCACGTGTTTTTGTTTCTCCACCATTGCTCAACAATAAAACGCTGTCACCCGGATACAAACAAACTGGCACCTCAGTCGCGGGATGATACATTTTGTCTTGTTTATGATTGATCGCCACCAGCAGGTGACCTTGCCGATGGATCGCGTTCAGAAAATCTTTTTTATCAATACGTTGTATGATTTTCACTTCGGCCAAGTACTGAGTTTCACCCAGCATCATTTGTTGCGACATATCGGGATAGCGTAACGACAAGCTAGCTCGTTTTGCCATTTCCTCTTCCGGACTGATGATGCGTTGCACACCCAATCTTTTCATGAGTGATGCATGATACTTGTCCTGTACCTTGCACCAAAGGTCCGGTACGCCTACTTCCTGTAAATGTATCACCGTCATCATGCTGTTCTTGATATCGCTACCGATGGCAACAATCACCGTCATGAATTGACGCCAGTCGATAGCGGCGATTGCCTTGGCATTGGTGCTATCGGCGATAATGGCTTCGCTAACATGATCTGCTATTTCATTTACTTTTTCTTCGCTGATGTCCATGGCGAGCACTTCCATGCCATTAGCTTGGGCTTCCAACGCCATGGTGGCTCCGAAGCGACCAAGTCCAATGACGGCGATTCGACGTTTATTCATAAAAGTGTCCCATCTTGCCTGCGAATTTATTGTCGCCAGCGTAAGTTAATAAGGTGTAAGGTTTCCGCTGTAAATTCATGGTTAAGCGTAACAAAGGCGTAAAGATGCATCTGAAACAGGATCTGCAAATGAATTGCTTTCATTTGCCTTGATGATTTTTGATAAGCTCTTACCCAGAGTGATTGATGGGAGAATGTTTGGTGAATTGGGACAAAAACTTGCCCTTTGTGGAACCTATCAACGTCGATAGCTCAGATATTGATGAACTTGGCCATGTGAACAATGCTGCGTATGTGCGCTGGTTGGAACGTTGTGCTTGGCGTCACTCTGAATCATTGGGATTGGGTGTGGCAGAATATAAAACACTGGATCGCGCCATGGTGGTGCTGCGCCACGAGATTGATTATCTGGCTGCAGCTTATCTGGATGATCAAGTGATGGTGGCTACGTGGATTACCGAATCTGACAGTAAGTTGCGTCTCACCCGTCATTTTCAAATTATCCGACCCGCAGATCAGATGACTTTATTGCGCGCACGCAGTACGTTTGTCTGTATTGAACTGAGCAGTGGCAGAGCCCGCCGCATGCCAGCGATTTTTGTGGACACCTATGGGCAGGTAATAAAAACAAACTAGCCGGGAAGTGTTTATGCGTGAACGTGCCAAACAACAGATGCCCATGGTACTGCTGACTTTGCTCAGTATCATTCAGGCACTGGCACTGGCACTGGCACTGGCGCTGGCGCTGGCGCTGGCGGTAACCGGTGACCAATTTGTGCTCGCGTTTATCGCGCTGTTGGTTGCCGCTGCCGCACATGCCTACCAGATGTATTTGAGTTCAGTGCGTTGGCAACAGGCGATGCGATTATTGTAATGGCTGCCCAGATAAAGTGATTTTTATTGTTGGGTAAACACTTGTTTTGTTCCAAGAGGTGAATTGATGAAGTTGTCCTTGATTTTTGTTGCGGGTTTACTCGCAAGCACAATGGCCGCGCCGCTGTTGGCACAAGACCTCAGTCAACCAGAAAACGTCGGGCGACCTGGCCGGCTCGATCTGCTGACGCTGGAACAAAAAGTCGCCAATGGACAGTCTTTTCACACGCATCAGTCTGAACCGGTAGAACCCTTCCGCATATTGGGTAATATCTATTTTGTTGGCGCCAGCAATATCGCGTCGTATTTGATTGCCTCACCTGAGGGACATTTTTTGTTGGACACCGGTGTGCAGGGCATGACGGCTTCGATTAAACACAACGTTGAGGCCTTGGGATTCAAGATGGGCGACATCAAAATTATCCTCTCTAGTCATGCGCACTTTGACCACATTCAGGGGCATGCGATTATGCAGCGCCTGACGGGGGCACAAGTATTTGCGCTGGCGGCGGATGCCGATGCACTGGAAGCCGGCAGGGATTTGTCTCCGCTAGGGTTTGAAGGCTGGGAACCCGTCACGGTAGACAGGCGTTTGCAGGATGGTGAGTCCATTGAACTGGGCGGAGTGACACTGACGCCAACCTGGGCGCCTGGGCATTCGCCTGGCTGCACTACCTGGAGTATGGACACTCAGGATTCAGGCGAAACACTGCGCGTGGTATTTTTTGGTTGTAACGGGCCTAACGACGGTGTTCAGTTGATTAACAATCCTCGCTTCCCGACGCTGGTTGAAGACGCCCTGTTTGGCTTCGATAATATGGCCAAGCTGGACGCGGATCTCTATCTGACGGGGCATCCAGAAGTGCCTTTTGAGGGTATAGAGCACTTGATGCGTGTTCAGGTCAGGCCGCATCCTTTACTGAATCAGCAACCTTGGGCAGAGTTTATTGCCGCCAGAAAACAGGACTTTGAAGCACGGGTCCGCGCTGAGCGGGATTCACTGCAGCAAGCAATACCTTAGCCGATTGCTGAAGCGAAGGTTCTTTCACCAACTGTCAGGGGAAAACCTCAGGCATATCGCTGGACACCTTGGCGCCAAACACAGGGTCTCGTTTTTGCAAAAATGCCTGAATACCTTCTTTGCCATCGCCTTGACTGGTGTAAAACACTGCCAGTGATTCCACTTTGTGGGCTTCAAGCGGGTGAATCAGCGCAGCGTTCCTCAGCATCATCTGACGTGCCAGCGCAATGGCAACAGGCGAACGATGCTGGATGTAACTGCGTGCCAGCTTTTTAGCTTCCGTCATTAATTGGTCTGCGGGAAATGCGGCCTTTGCCAGCCCCTTTGCCACAGCATCCGCACTGGAGATCAGTTCACCGGTATACACCCAGTCAAGTGCCTGGGAAATCCCAACCAGTCTTGGCAGAAACCAGGTGGAACACGCTTCCGGTACGATGCCAATTTTGCCAAATACAAAACCCATTCGGGCTGACTCAGACAGCAAACGTACATCCATCGCCAGGGTCATAGTGGCACCAACACCTACGGCAGCACCATTGATTGCGCCAATCACTGGTTTGTTGCACTGATAGATCGCCAGTGATACGCGGCCACCGGTGTCGCGCACACCACTGATCATGTCGGCGTCTTCAAAACCCTGTTCCAACTCCGCTGGCGTCGGATGCATGCTTTCATCAAGTCCAAATACATTGCCGGCAACAGACAGATCCATTCCCGCACAAAACGCCCGGCCCGCACCGGTAACGATGACTGCTCCCACCTCATCATCGGCACTGGCCCGGTTAAATGCATCAACCAACTCGTTGGCCATGGTGACTGTAAAGGCGTTCATTTTATCCGGACGATTCAGCGTGATGGTCAGTATGCGATCGTCGATTTGGTAATCCAGCGTGGTATAGGACAACGGGGTAAGCTCCTTAAAAAAAGCAGGTCAGATAATCGTTATGGCTTTCTATTGTTATGGCGTTCTATCGTTAGGGCTGGGGCGAGCAGATAATGTACCATCAGAATGCCAGTGGAAACGCGCTGCTGGCACGACAATTTTTCCGCATATTTTGTTAGCTGAGAAACAGCCCGGAGGCCTTTGTGTCAGACATGCCCATCAGTCGTTTTCCCGTCCCGGACATTCATGATTTGCCGGATGATATCCGCAACAGAATTTTGGCTGTTCAGGAAAAGTCAGGGTTTGTACCCAATGTATTTCTGGCATTGGCACACAGACCGGAAGAGTTTCGTGCATTTTTTGCCTACCATGACGCACTCATGGATAAACCCGGCGGTCTGAGCAAGGCTGAGCGCGAGATGATTGTGGTAGCAACTTCTGGGCTGAATCAATGCATTTACTGTGTGGTGGCGCATGGAGCCATCCTGCGTATCCGCGAGAAAAACCCGCATATTGCCGATCAGCTTGCGACCAATTATCGCAAAGCAGATGTCACTGTCCGCCAAAAGGTGATGCTTGAATTCGCTGTAAAAGTCTCGCAGCAGGCGCACAGCGTCAGTGAAACAGATATTGAAACCTTGCATGAACATGGATTCAGCCATGATGATGTGTGGGATATTGGTGCAATTGCGGCGTTTTTTGCGTTATCTAACCGACTGGCCAACATGAGCAGTATGCGCCCTAATGATGAGTTCTATCTGATGGGGCGACTCCCAAAAGCGCCATAAACGTCTGTGATTCAGCGGCATGAGTTACTCGGACTGTTCAGCAGACCGGGGCTCGGGATCAAGCATGAACGACTCGCCAATCTGATTCCACTGACTGGGTTTGCCGATCGGTGTCACGCGCTGTGAGCTGCGGATGCGAGGCTTGAGCAGGCTTTCAAACTTTCTGACGTCTTGTGGTATCGGGTCTAGCCAAGTGTTTATCAGCTGCG
>JAUSPW010000343.1 GCA_030652635.1 Pseudohongiella sp.
CGCAGCTCTTGACATACTATATATGGTATATATACTAAATTTGATATGTGGGAAATTCTCGAACATAAGCGTATTGATAAAGCCTTGGCAGCAGCGCCGGTTGAGGTTCAGCAACGCTATGAAAAGTGGAAAGATATTGTAAGAATTTCCGGGCCACAGGGACTGAAATTGATCAAAGGCTTTAAGGATGAAGCCTTGTCAGGTAACTGGAAGGGTTTTCGATCTTCCAGGCTGAATATCCAATATCGAGTTATTTATAAGGTTCAAAAAGATCAGGTGCTGGTGGAGGTTGAACGAGTTACTCCCCATGACTACCGGAGGTAAAGAATGAGCGACTATCGTAAAGCCATCAAAAGAATTGATGTATCACCAGGTGATTCAGTTCGTATATTGCGTGAGCTTCAGGAGATGAGTCAGAACGATCTGGCTGCTGCGACCGGTATACCCCAATCAACAATTTCTGCCATCGAGAATGATCGTGTTCGCCTTGGCGTGGATCGCGCAAAAGTACTCGCCAAAGCGCTGCGGTGCCATCCTGCCGTACTGGTATTCCCAGGTTGGGACGTTGAGCATGAGTCAGCCGCATAACAATTGATTGCACGCGACCAGCTGCGCTGGCGCGTGAATACGGGCGTTAGCGAGTCACGTCCTCCGGCGCTGCTCTTCGACATCCTCAACGAGCCACGCTTTGATGAGTGACTGGTACGGCATATCACGTTTGTTGGCCTCGATTTTAATTCTGTCGAGCAAGGATTCCGGCAATCGCAGGGAGATAGTTTTTGTTGACGGCTTCAAGTTCGGAAACTTGGCATTTTTCGCCATGCTCCAGTCAAGGTACTCCGCAGAGTCATTGGTTTCCCAAAAAGCCCGCTCTTCTGCCTCAGAGCTGAATTCAGGAATTTGTTTGAGCTTGTTCATAAACTTTTCTCTCCTTTCGGTGCATGTCGCGAGCGGAGATAATCCTGATCAAGGTATTCTGCGCACGTAAGGTAAAAGTGACATGTAACAACCGTCGGTCATCGGTAATTCCGAGGGCGTGAAACCGGGGTTCGTCCTGGCTGTGTTTGAGGTCGCCCAACAGCAGCAGAGGTTCGTTGAAGAAAATCTGCTCAGCCTCGGAAGGTATTACGTTGTGTTTATTGACAATTTTAGGGGTGTTGCCATGATCCCAGTCAAAACCGTCAATGTTGTTAAAATCAATCATGGGTGTATATTATCAGCATATACATCTTTGACAAGTATCGCTAAAAAGCGGCATCACAGCGACCGCTTTTCCGCCGCTTTGCGGCTCCAAACCGGCGCGTGTGCCGGGCGTTACATGCTAAACGCGCGGGTCAGCCCAGGAATTAGCTAATTGACTTAAGTATCAATAGTGATACCATTTCTCGCATGGCAAAAATTCAAGATATTCTCAGCCAGATGCGGGAAACCCCCAAAAGCATCAAATTCAATGACCTCTGTAAGGTTTGCGATGCTTATTTCGGAGAGGCTCGCCAGTCTGATTCGAGCCACAGGGTCTATCGGACCCCATGGAAAGGAGATCCGCGGGTCAATATCCAGAATGCCAAGGGTATGTCTAAAGCCTATCAGGTGAAGCAGGTGCTTCAGGCAGTTGACCGGTTGGAGGTGCAAAGTGGCAAAAAATATTGATCGTTATACTTACAGAGTGACCTGGTCTGAAGAAGATCAGGAGCATGTCGGGCTGTGTGTTGAATTCCCCAGTCTCAGCTGGTTGGCAGCAGATCCCGAGCTCGCGTTAAAAGGTATCCGTGAGCTGGTTCATGACTGCGTCGAAGATATGCGTCTGAGCAACGAACAAGTTCCAGAGCCGCTATCGTCAAAACAGTTCAGTGGAAAATTTATGGTGCGCGTGCCACCAGAAACGCATCGACTTTTAACTATCGAAGCGGCGGAATCCGGTGTCAGCTTAAACAGGCTAATTTCCAGCAAACTTCATCAGCCGCGCATGTAACAATCTCAAGCAATCGGACGCCGGCCTTGCCGGCGCCGTTGTTGAAGGGCGTTATATGCCAGAGGGTACAAAATCGAGTGCAGAGATTATTTCTGAGCGATACGACGATAAGTTGTACGCTTGAGCACCGAGCTGATTGCGATCTACGCCGGCAATCTCTTGTGTCATGACAGTAAAACTTTTACCGTCAATAACAATGTTAGGGTTTAGCCGGGTCAAACTCATTGGTGCAGCAAGTTTGGAGGGTGTCAGCGGAATTACAACGGTCGTACGCAATTCGCTTAGTAAATCACTTTGTATGTCCAGCAAGTACGGGTACTGGGCGCGAGTAGCGGGGTTTGGGTTTTTATAAGCATAAAACTGGGCCATTAGAATTTCCGGACACTATCGCTGAAAGTGCCGTTTGTTTCAACAAACTGATTGTACGTTTGAATAGCATTGGCATTCTCGCGTAGCCATTCGACGCGCTGTTGATTGCGCAACTGCTCAGCCAAGGCAAGCTCAAGAGTCGCTGACAAGTTAATCTTCAGGTCTTTTGCTTTTTGAAGTAAGTCGCTGTTTATACTGACATTGGTTGGCTTTTTGGGCGCTTGGGTGTTGTATGCGTAATTCATGGTGGTTGCCCCATATCAACAATGCGTATAGCTTATGCGCATATGCATTGCCAGGCAAGGCATATAACAATCCGCAG
>JAUSPW010000353.1 GCA_030652635.1 Pseudohongiella sp.
GATTACCTTCAGACCTATCCGCCGGAAAACTCCCGCGTTTGCCTGGTGTCAATTTTTTCTGTGGTCGTTTGATGGTTTTTTCCGCCCGGGTCATTCGTTTAGGTCACTGGCATTGACTGAATGAATGCTGCGTTGCTTAAACAGCTGTGCCCGGGTATCCGAGAATTTGGCTGGGGTGGCTGGACTCGAACCAACGCATGTCAGAATCAAAATCTGATGCCTTACCAACTTGGCGACACCCCAAAAATCGTCGCTATTCTAAGCTATTGTGTCTGGACTTGGATACCTGATATTGCTTCAAGTTCGGATCACAGCGCTTTGAACATACTGCTTTACTGCAATTTAACTGCTTTGCCTTTATCCAAAACTGCTCAGCGCAGAGTTGTTAACACCTTTAGCAACAAAACCCCTTATGTTGTGCAAGGGACCCTGTTGATCGGCAGGCAACTTCAGCAAAACTTCTCTGGCTGATGCTTCGTCGATAAACCCTGCAAAAATACTTGATCCTGTTCCTGTCATTCGTGCCGGAGCAAATTTGCCGAGCCATTCAAGCGCAGCATTTACCTCCGGATACAGTCGTCGAACCAGCATTTCACAGTCGTTTTGGGACTGCCCTGCCAGAAAGGCGGCCATTTTGATGGCCCTTGTGTCGCGTGTCAACTCCTGATGTGAAAAAATCGTGGCAGTGGAAACATGACAGGCCGGACTCAAAACCAGGTAATAAAGAGCAGGAAGACTGACGGGCTGCAACAACTCACCAACACCTTCTGCCCAGGCAGATTGCCCTTTTACAAATACCGGCACATCCGCGCCCAAGCGCAGGCCCAGTTCAGCCAGTGCATGCCGGTCAAGTTTGCACTGCCATAATTCATTCAGTGCAACCAGAGTTGTTGCAGCATCGGAACTGCCACCGCCCAATCCTGCACCGGTTGGGATGCGTTTTTGCAGATCAATGTCTACGCCTTGAGTGGCACCTGTATGTGTGCGTAACAAATGCGCTGCACGCAGCACCAGATTGTTGTCGGTCGCCAGCTCGAGGGAGTCGCATTTCAAAATAATCTGGCTGTCGTCGCGTAGCGAAAACCGTAAGTCGTCACCATAATCAAGCAATTGAAAAACGGTTTGTAACAGGTGATAACCATCGGGCCGTCTGCCAGTGATGTGCAGAAACAAATTTAATTTGGCTGGGGCAGGCAAGGTCAAGACGCTGGTCGACATGGTTCACTCAATGGCGGGCAATGTCCAGTTCAGACGAATCAGATCAAGACGCAAGGGTGGTTTTTGAACACGGATTCGCGTTGGCAAGGTCTCCTGACCAAAATTGGTATAGCCCAGGTAATCTACCCGCCATCCATCCTGAACAAAACTTAGCAGTTGGAGATTATCCGCAAAACTCAGGTCCTGGCTCGGGCCAGGCGCAGGGATGCCTTTTATCCAGAAATTCAATTCTGTTACTGGAAGCTCGTAACCAATACGGTCATACAGTAACTGTTCCGGTGTTTCGGTAATGATGGGGTCTTCACCTTCCTGTTCAATTCGAACCTCTCCAGGGCGCCCATTGATTTCGGTGGCACCAATGTTAAAGGTTCCCCAAAGATTGATGCGGTAAAGTTCGTCAATCTGCCGCCAACGGATGCGCGAGGAATGTGCTTCATTGGCATCGCGTACATTGATGCTGCCGGTGAATTCCCATTGCGAAAGTGATTCCAGAACCGCTTTGCGAGCGTCCCATTCGGAAACAACCGGCGCATCCATTCGTGTGGTGCCGGTGCATGAAAGCAGGGCGGCGGTCAATGCGGCAGCGGTGATTGCCCGGACCATCGGTACGCACATATACGTCACGAACTCAGTCTCTGTTCAGAACGCGGCGTATCCCCGTTTGCAGGCATCAGACGCTGCATGGCTTCGGTAATAAATTCACTGTCCGGGAATGACTCAAGTGACGATTCCCACACCTGTAGCGCTTCTTCCTGCTGACCATTAACCCAGAGTACCTCACCAAGATGGGCTGCGACTTCATGATCTGGAAACAATTCGAATGCTCTGCGCAAGTTGCTGATCGATTCGTCCAGCATGCCCAGTTTGTATTGCACCCAGCCCAGACTGTCGATCACTGCGGGGTCATCCGGCGTTACGGTCAATGCCCGGTTGATCAACTCCATGGCTTCCTGGTAACGATCAGTACGTAAGGTCATGGCATAACCTAGATGATTCAGTGCCCGAGCATTCTGAGGATCCAGATCAATTATGCGGCTCAGATCCTGTTCCACCAATGTCATATCGTCAAAGCGTTCCGCCAGCAATGCGCGTGCAAACAACAGGTCAATATTGTCGGGAAAGTTGCCCAGTGCCTGATCCAGAACCTCACGTGCCCGCTCGTTGTGATTGGCGTTCATCAAGGCTTCCGCTTCGAGTGTTGGCATCACTGGCGCCAGCCGCGAGTCGCTGTCTGCCAGTTGCTGAGACCAGTTTTTTGCTTCCTGAAAACGTTCAAGCTGGACCAGCAAGCGCAGGATCTGCCGCTGTGAGGTCAAATAGGCATTGGACTGACGATTGATCTGTTGATAGCGGTTGATCGCTTCGTCTATTGCGTTGCGGTCTTCCAGAATAATAGCCAGATAATAGTTGGCTTCATTCAGTCGGTGCCCAGCACCAATCAATTCTCGCAGACGAGGCTCAGCTTTAGTGTACTCCTCAAGCTCCAGGTTGATCAGCACCAGTGAGTACAGGGTCTCAAAGTCACGCGGCTCACGCTGCATGATGTATTCAAATTCCAGGGCAGCATCAGCCAATTTATTGTTCTGCACCAGCAGTTGCGCCAGACTGTAGCGCAACAATCGATGATCCGGATATTGCTGGACCGCGCTGATCAGCACACTTTCCGCTTGTTCGGCACGTCCCATGTTTTGAAGCAATTGCGCTTCAATCAAAAATGTACGGGGACTATCGCCAAATTTTTCGCGTCCAATCTGCAGCCATTCGCTTGCCTGTTCACTCATGCTGCTCTGGTCAAACATCTGCGCAATAGCAAAATACAGCGTCGGTTCTTCCGGATGGCGGGTCAC